>JBCCSR010001071.1:0-2660 GCA_039199865.1 Bacteroidota bacterium | reverse complement strand
GTACCTCAAACAAGACGAACAACTAAAGATTGAAAACATCCATGGCGTTGGTTTTCGTTTGAAGGTAGAAAACTAGGGAAGGGACAAGCGCCAATGCCTTCCCCGTTACTGTACAATGATGTGGGGAACCTCCTCCAATTTCCAGTCGATGACCAAGCCTCCGGCAAGGCTTTGGGCAATTTCTTTTCCGTATAAATATTCACAGAGATAGAGGGAAGCCTCAAAGGATTTGGCCCCGCCCGCAGAAGTGATGTATTTGCCATCATGCACAAAGAGCACATCTCGCTGGACTTTCAGTTGGGGAAACATTTTCTCATACTTGTCGATATCGCTGGGAAAAGTAGTGGATTCGGCCTGATCCAATAGGCCCGCTTTAGCCAAAACAAAAGCACCATCACAATGGGAGGTTACAAATTCTGCCGTCTTTGCGGTCCGCTTGACAAAGTTGATCATGGCCTCGTCTTGTAAATCGGAATCCAGATGATGCTCTGCACTGGGGACGACAAGAATATCTATTTTGGGCAGTTTTTCAGTGAGATAATCATAATCAGGTAAAAGGCGAATGCCTTCAAAAGAGGTAATGGGTGCCAAGGTATTGGCAACCAGAAACACATTCATAGCTTTGATGCCCTTTCTAAAAGTGGTGTGTTGAAAAATATCGAAAGGAGCGGTCAGTTCTGTATTGTAGACCCCATCCATGATGAGAAAAGCGACGTTGTAGCGATCGGGCTCTAATGAAGGTTTTTGCAATTTGATCGCCATAGTATCGGTCTGCTTGACGGTTTTGACTGGACTTTGCTGACAAGCCACTAGGGAAACCACGAAAAAAGCTAAGCTGTAGAAAAGGGAATGTTTCATGTTTTTATTTTTAAGCGATTGAGTTGCACGGCGTCATTCAAATTCGGATGCCCATATTGCGCATCAAGTGAGTAGCGTTGAAACTTTGGCTGACGCCTTTTTTGATGGTATAATCGAAAATTAACTCGTCTCCATTGACTTCCACCTCCATACAGAGGTTTTCTACTGAGCCTTCGGATTTGGCTTCTAAGGCCCCCAATTCGAGATCATGAGTGGCAATGATGCCAGAACCTTCACTTTTGATCAATTGGTGAATCAGTGCCTTCGATCCAGTGTGTCGATCGTTAGAATTGGTTCCTTTGAGGATCTCATCTAGTAGAAAAAAGGCATTGTCTTTTTCCTCAACTGCTTCAATAATGGTCTTGAGCCTTTTCAACTCCGCGTAAAAAGAGGAAGTACTTTCGTGTAAGGCATCTTGAGTGCGCATGCTGGTGTAGACCTGTAGAATCGGGACGGCCAGATGTTTGGCACAAACCGGACCACCCGACATGGCCATGACAATATTTAGACCCACAGTCCGTAGAAAAGTACTTTTTCCTGCCATATTCGATCCGGTTACCAATTTGATGTGTCCCTCGGTTGGTATTTGGATGTCATTGGCAATTCTGGTTCTTTCGGAGATGAGCGGATGGCCAAGCGCTTGAGCATCGACCAATGGCGTTTGGTAGATTGTCGGAAAAATCCATTCTGGTCGGTTGTAACACAGCGTGGCTAAGCTAAGAATGGCTTCCATCTCTGCCAGAGCAGCGAAATACTGAGGGAGCGCTTCTTTTTGCTTGGCTTTCCAAATTTCCAATTTCCAAACCCAATGGAGATCCCACAAAAAGGAGACATTTAGGAGAAAGGCAAAAGCATTGTATCGCAGGTTAAGCTGGGCGATGAGATAAGACAAGCGCTTCAATTGCTTGGAGGCATTCTGTTGGTCATTGATAAAAGTCTGCCGCAAGTTTCGGAGTTTTTCAGTTTCAAATGTTTTGTCTTCGACGTGCTGGATTAATCGAGCATAATTCGATAGGATTTTTTCTGCATAGGTGGTTTGCCGGTGGGCTTTGTCTACCCGCTCCAGCGTTTTGCGCAACACATACATTGAAGGCAACAAAAACAGAAAGCCTGCTTGCCAGGGAAGATGATAAATGGCCAGATAAATTCCCAGGGCCACCACAAAAGGGGCAAACAACAAACTGAGTTTCAACCAAGGACTGTCCGACATAAATGAGGGCTCGTCTAGCCAGATTTTTAGGTTGTGCAAATGCTCGGGCGAATCCTGGGTTTGTAAGCCCAGGGCCTGAAAATTCTGTCGCCATTCCAATTCATTGGTAAGCTCAGTAGCGGCAGCTTGCCTAGCAGTAATTTCTTCAGGATGGGTGGGGGCGCTAAGATAGTCGGCCAATCGTTGCTGTCCAATGGTAGTTGAGCAGCGGTTGAGGTATTGAAAAAGAGAATAGTCGCCAAAGATATCTAAATCGACCGTGTAAGGATGATTGGGGTCGACAAACTCTTTTCCTGGGTGAAAAACCGAGTAGTCGTCTTCCAGGAAAGCCACTTCTCTTTGGTTCATTGTGGCGAGGGCGGCTTTGTGGTTTTTTTGCTGCTGTAGTTTGAGGTGCCAAATGACTAGTCGAGCAAATAATGCGATGAAGACGACCATGACTAAGAAGGTCCACCATCCAATTTGCGTCCACAAATAAATGAGCAATAAAATGCCCAGAAAAAAACTGGTCAGGCGGATAAAACTGAATCGTACGTATTTGGCTTCTAGTGCTACAGCCTCTGCGGTGAATTGATCGAATCGTTCCCGATAT
>JBCCSR010001070.1:0-2660 GCA_039199865.1 Bacteroidota bacterium | reverse complement strand
TGCAAAGCAATCCATTCCACCAATATGCGCATAAAAAAGATCTGCCAGATCGGTGGAGTTTCTCCGAGTTTTTGCGTCGAAATTGATGCCTCCTCCCGCAAAACCACCCGCTGGCAAAATAATCAAAAACGCTTCTACCAATTCATAAATATTGACCGGAAACTGATCAGTATCCCAACCATTTTGATAATCGCCTCGATTGGCATCCATACTCCCCAACATCTGATGATCCACTGCAACCTGCAATTCGTGTTGAAAAGTATGCTGAGCAAGCGTCGCATGATTGACTTCTAGATTGAGTTTAAAATCCTTTTCAAGACCGTAGGTCTTGAGAAAACCAATAACCGTAGCTGCATCAAAATCATATTGATGCTTGCTGGGCTCCATTGGTTTGGGTTCAATGAAAAAATGACCTTGGAATCCGTTCTGCCGAGCATAGTCTTTAGCCATATGTAGAAAGCGTGCCAAATGATCCAACTCCTTTTTCATTTCAGTGTTGAGCAAAGTCATATAACCTTCTCTCCCGCCCCAAAATACATAGTTCTCACCTTTCAATTTTATGGTCAGGTCAATCGCATTCTTGACTTGAGCTCCGGCGTAAGCAACAATGTCAAAATCGGGATTGGTGGCTGCACCGTTCATGTATCGGGGATTAGAAAACAGGTTGGCAGTTCCCCAGAGCAATCGCACTCCGGAGGCTTCCTGCTTGGCTAATGCGTAGTCTGATATCAATTCCAGACGCTTTGTAGATTCAGATAAAGTATCTCCTTCCGCAATGAGATCAAAATCATGAAAGCAATAATACGGGAGGCCCATCTTGGTCATGAATTCGAAGGCAGCATCCATTTTTTGCGTTGCGGCCTTCAAGGGATCACTCGTCTCTAACCAAGGGAATTGCTTTGTGGGTGCACCAAAGGGATCGCCACCAGTTCCACAAAAGGAATGCCAATAAGCTACGGCAAATCTGAAGTGTTCCTCCATGGTCTTGCCCGCAACCAACTGCTGCGCATTATACCATTTAAACGCAAAGGGATTTTTAGAGTCCCGTCCTTCAAACTCAATTTTTGGGATGGCCCTAAAGTATTCTCGATCTCCCAATACGATTGCTGTTCGATTATTGCTCTTAGAGTCTATCATGATCTCGTGATCGTTTAATTTTGTGCAGCTAACTGATGCATTTTTAAATGTTGATTTTGTTTACAGGAAATCCATTTCCTGGATACTGACAAGCACAAAGAAAAGCAATAATTGTCTTTGCAAGCAAAAAAAGAGCTACTACAAATTTACGTCTACACGCAAAAAATATTACGTCACTTTTACATCATGGAGAAGGCTTTGATTTTCGGTACTGCCCGTCTCATCGTTTTCTACTTCGAAATAAAATTGAGCATTGCTCATTTTACTTTATCCAAAAAGTCAATGATCCGAAGGCCACTGGGAACGTTCATTTTTTTGCGCAAGCGATATCTTTTGGTTTCTACTCCCCTGGTAGAAATATTTAGTTGTGCCGCAATTTCTTTTGTTCGCAATTTTAATTTCAGAAGCATGCATAGTTTTAATTCCTCAATGGATAAAGCAGGAAACTTTGCTTTGAGGTGCTTGACAAAGTCATCGTTGAGCAGGTCGAAATGTTCTTCAAATGCAGCCCAGCTAGAGTCGGTTTCAAATGAAAGCTGCAAGGTCTTTTCAATCGCTTTGAGTTCGATTTGAAGCCTCTCTCCTTTCATCCCTGACTGCAACAATTCATTGACTTTATGGTGAACTTTTGAAATGATTCGTTTGTGATTGGCCAAGTCGATAGATTGACTCGCTACGATTTTACTTTTTGCCACCAACTCTTGATTCAATTGCTCATTTCGGGATTTGATAAAGTTGATATTCTTCATTTGACTTTCTTTGGGAGCCAAGATCTTATCCAAGGAAGCTTTCCAATAACTATAGGCTTGGGAACACATCGGGAAATTGAGTCTTGGCTCGTGTAGCGCAGTAGGTCGGACACTAGCCAAGGCTTCCTCTAAGTTTTTGTAAATACCTCCTCCTACGCCAGAGGCACGAGCCGCTCCAATGGCTCCCGTCGTATCGACGACCTCAATATGACTACCAATCAAAGTTGCAATGGTTTGGGCAAAGATTGTAGACTGAAACATATTGTCATTCCCCACTCGAATAACATCTACGGTCAAGCCCATTTCTTTTAAAATTTGTATGCCATAAACAAAAGCAAAAGCAACCCCTTCTAAAGCAGCGCGATACAAGTGGGCACGACTATGCCGATTGAAACGAAGGTTAAAAACGTGGGCACCTAGATTTCGATCTTCAAAGATGCGCTCCGCTCCGTTGCCAAAGGGCAAGACACAAATGCCTTCGGCTCCAATGGGCACCGTAGACGCCATTCTATCCATATCGTGATAAGAGGTTTTCGCCCGAGCGATCTGATGCTTGATCCAACTGTATTGTATTCCAGCACCATTGATGCAGAGCAACATGCCAATCCGATCGAAGTGGTCTTCATAATTGACATGGGCAAAAGAATTAACTCTCGATTGAGGATCGTAAAGCGCTTGATCAACAATCCCGTATACGACGCCCGAAGTACCACTGGTCGCTGCAACTTCCCCTTGATGGAGTACTTTGAGGGAAACGGCATTGTTGGGTTGGTC
>JBCCSR010001069.1:0-2660 GCA_039199865.1 Bacteroidota bacterium | reverse complement strand
GATCGTTTCAATGGCAGTTTTGCCATCCGTTCCCAAACGCGTAATCGTAGCACTCTTGGGTTGTCCCATATTGGCGACACTGCTGGCAACGGTCATTGCCTCGGCTTTAGAGCTTGGTCTTTTTGAAGTCAAATTTAAGTGATGATTGATGGCATGATATACCTGATTCAGCATATCAAGGGTATCGAGTTTTAAGGTCTTCATCTAATTAAAGGTTAAGGATTGAATAATTGGGGCGGTTTTCTACCGCCCCACATGATGAGCTATACATTCAATTTTTTCAAGGTTCTATGAGTCACCAAATGCGTGTAGCGGTACTTCTCCCATTTGTGCCAAAGTAGTAGCCCTCCCTTCTCACTCGCCTTCTGGCAAATCTTCAGGAGGTGTTGCCACGCAAAATCAGGCAGCGCAAATTCGGGATGCTCCCAACGCATCTTATCTGTGGATACTACGGGCATGGCTCCGTGACACTTTTTACACAGGTTGCGCCCGCTAGTATATATTTGACCAAATAACACCGGACTTAACAAAATGGGATCAAGCAAAAAACTCAATGCTCCCTCGGCAAAATTCTCCGGACCGTTTTGCCAACGCAGTTGTCCGTTATCGAATTCCAAATGCTCAATCCGATGGCCATTGATCATTAGATGATCGGCATGCAACTCAAATTGACGAAGCAATCGCTTGTTTAATCTAACAACGTAAGCTCCAATAAATGAGCGATAGTCTTCTCGGTTGATGGGCCACCAATAGGCATCACTATCTACCATTTTAAGCATTTGCATGGTCCCCAATTGGAAAGTATTGGCACCAATTTGTAGGTTTCGCCGATCCAAGGTGTAAGGAGGAGAAAGCAAACGGCCATTGTGGAGAACATTCATTTGCGACTGCCCCCCAGGACTACGATCCACTTTGATTTCTAACAAGTCTTCTCCTTTTTCATACTGACCAATCATTTGACTCAAATGAAAATAACCGGGACGCACTTCATTGGCCATCAAATTGTGCATGGGTACGTTAGTTTCCTTCGCCCAAATTTTACCAATGAGCCTACGGGTCCCATTGGACAAAGTATCGACCCGTAAAAAACCAGCATTGGGATTCATTCCCGTGGCCGACCATTTGAGGACTCCCTTGGCAAAATGAAAGTTTCGAATCCGCTGGTCATTGATGTACAAATAGCTTCGACTATTGTCTTTGAGGCTACCAATGATCGTGATCAACCATTCCTCCGAATCGGCCAAATAAACGCCCGTCCACGGAAAGAGCTTGGAACGCATAAAAATGTTGACATCTTCTGATAGGCTCGACCAATCCACTTGATAATCTTGTTTGGCCGCCCACTCTGCCAATCGTTCGTGTAACTGTTCTTCTGGCTTCCAACCGTCTACACACAAATTCAAATCAATGGCAACGCGCTTGCGGTTGAGCAGTTTGTACAAGAACATTTGATTCTCCTTGGTTTTATTCAATGTACCTTTAGCCGCAATTTGCATTGCTCCGGGATCTTTGGTAGCCAACAAGGCCCGCTCTCTGGGACTAAGATCAGCAAACTGATCCAAAGCCGCATGTGGATCTGCCTCGAAGCGTTCTTGCAAACGGACATCTTCTCGCAAGGCGATGATAAATCGACTGGCAGCAGTATCTTCTTGCCATTGATAATCTTTGGGCACCGTAAAATTGGTAAATTGACTGAAGGCCTTCATTTCTCTAGAGGTATATCGATCGATGATGCGCAAGGGGCCCTCCGGCTTGCGTAGCCGTTGTCCGGGTTTGATCAACCCCAGTCGTTCCACCATCTCCTTATTGGCCTCCGCAATGTCTTTGGGTGGCAAATAGAAAGTCGAAATTCCCGTCACTTTCATTTGGATTTCCGGATTGTGTAACTGACTCAATGGATAGATTTCGATGATTGGTGGAATGGTTGGATACTTCGACGCTACATAGTGGGTGACTGGATAATCTGCTCCGTAAAATTGTTGTAGATATTCAATGAATACAGAAAAGTTGTCATTGATGTAGCCCTTTCGGCGATAGCCCATCTCGCCAATCAATCCCACCTGCCAAAGCACAACGTGCAATTGCGTATCGGGCCGCCGCATCCGGATCAACATATCCGTCGCCTCGTGGGTTTGCATTCCGGGATGGCAGGGGTCAATCCCCAAGTCAGAGCACAAGCAATCGAGCGCGCTTACATTGGAACGCATCATGGCCTTGTAGCCTTCTCGTCGCGCAATCTCAATGGCTCGATGGGTGGACAAAACGAAGATTCCCGGATGGCCATAGTAAATGCCCACCACTCTTTTTCCTTTGCGAACATAATAGAGCAATGCCTCGGTCATTTGCATATAAGTGGTGTAACGCACTTTATGATCGTCGTATAAAACGTAGAGATCATAAGCATCGGGACGTAAGTCCTTGATCCAAACTACAGTGGCGGGATCAGCAACGCAGTAGAAAACGTGATCTGCATTACGAATTAAATTTTCATCTCCCATCATAAAGCCCACCGTTTCAATTCCAGAGCCAATGACGGTCAAACTTCCTTCCGGCTTGTTTTTTTGATCGGTGATTTGGTCACTGATCTCGTCTGCAGTTGCAGCAATGTTATTGGCCAATTGTTCCCAAGCCTTTTTGTGCATTGCTTTGCTTGGGTAAAG
>JBCCSR010001068.1:0-2662 GCA_039199865.1 Bacteroidota bacterium | reverse complement strand
CGCCCCACAAGCAAGGGAAACTACAAAAACCAGAGGGCCTTGCCAATTAATGAGACTGTTCACAAACAGCCCAATGGCCAAAATCGGTTTGAGGGATCAATCGGTTTATGGATATTGTTTTAAAAGATTATTGGCATTGGTTCTACTTTTGGTCATCCTATTCATGGTGCGCATGTGCACGGGAATGGTAAAATGGAAAGTGGCGCCTACTTCTTGTGGCGTTGACTCAATCCAAATCTTGCCGCCGTGATTGGCCACAATTCTCTGGCAAATCGTCAAGCCAATCCCCGAGCCTTCAAAATCAGAAACACTGTGTAGCCGACGAAACATATCAAAGACTTGCTCTTGAAACGCCTGCGGGATACCAATCCCATTATCGCGAACACTAAATTGCCAATACCCTTCCTTCTTTTGCCAATAGATTTCAATTAAGGGATGAGCTTTACCACTATACTTAATAGCATTGTCAATCAAATTGTACAAGAGTCGCTGAAATTGCCGAGCATCGACATTAATCACCGGAAGGTTTTCACAAGAAATCAAGGCATTGGACTGCGCAATCTTAGGGCCCAATTCGACCAAGACTTCATCCAATAATTTCTTCGAATCGGTCTTGGTCAGTTTTAGGGTGTCTTTGCTCATACTGGAAAAAGTGAGTACATCATCCAACATGTGATTCATTCGCTGAGCGCCGTCCTTGATGTATTCCACACATTCTCTTCCCGCAAGATCCAACTGATGCTTGTACTTCTGATCAATGAGATTGATATAGCTGCACATTGTCAACAAGGGTTCTTTCAAATCATGAGAAGCCATCATGTTGTTCATGTAAGAACCTTCGGGCAATAGGACTTTATTTTGCTCGTTCTTGCGCATCAACTCCTCGGCAAAATAACGAGTAGCCGTTTCAATTTCCCTTCGCTCCGTAGCATCCCGAAAAGACCAAATGGTATAGACAATCACGCCGCTCTCCGGATCGGTGATGGCTTTTCCATTTAATTCCATCCAGATGTACTGTCCATCTTTTTTTTGCACCCGTAACATTTTGGTAAAAGAGGGATTCTTCTCTAAGGCCTCCATTTTTAAATGCTGAATGAGTTTCTTTCGATCTCCAGGATGAATTAAAAAAGTACCGTATTTACAAATTATTTCGTCTGGCGAAAAACCTAAAACGCCAGCGATGGAAGGACTTACAAATACATTGCTATGGTCCTCCATCCGATGAACGATGACGACATCATCAATGTAATTGACCATTAATCGATACAACTTATCTGCCTCACTCAACAATTGGTCTCTTACCAAAGTCGTCCGGGCCAACAAAAAGCCGATTACCGCAGAGGTGTAGCCCAGAAAAATGAAAATCAGGATCTGGGGCTTCCATTCCAACAAAAACAACATACAAGTTAGCGGAATAAACAAAGCAAAAAACAACAGGCGATAATCCGATCGTTCCTCCGACCGAAAGTGTTTTTTAAAGGCATCATTAAAAGCCAAAGAAGTACGCTTAATCATCTCAATTACTGTTACAGGCCCGGGTAAACCTCGTTAATTAATGATCAACCTGTTCCCCCGTCTTGTGGTTATGGAATAGCCATTTTATCAGATAGCAATGAAGTGTTCACCGAGAGAACCAAGTTCTTTTGGTGTACAACTATTCATATGTGTCCCCGAAATGACGATTCATATGAACCAGGGTGATCCATTCAAAAGGAAGTATATGTACGATGGGATTAAACAGTAATTCGGAATTCTGGGGGGAGTTTGAAAACCGTGTATTACATCATATTAGTTGCAAATAGCATGCCAAGGAAAGTTAATATATTCCGCTTTCAAGTCACAATTTATTTTTTTGTGACAGAGTACTTTTAACGACTAAACCAGCAATCTTTTGATTATCAAGTGAATAAAACAAGACAGGTTTATAATTTAGTAACATTAAGCCGGGGGCCAAGCGCTCGCTATGCCCCCTCTCCTTTGGACCGACCTTTAAATCCAATGCGTTTCTTGTTGAAAATAAAATCGTCATTTTTCATTTTCAAAGCGGAAACGTCGGCAAGCGTCAGAATTTGAGTCGAAGTATTTTCTCTTTCTGTGACACTTAACGCTGCCAATCGTAGATTCTGATTTTTGACGGCTTCGGTAACGACATTTCGAACGGAACGGGCATTCCCGAAATATTTATCTCGATATTTGTAAAGGTAGTCAAAATAATCGCTCAAATAACTCCTGGCCTCTTCGGTTGGTACGATCGCCAATTCTTCAAACATCAGCATGGCAATCTGCAACAAATCTTCCGGAAGATAATCCTCGAATTTTAAAATTTTATCAAAGCGAGAATTGAGACCTGGATTGGCTTTTAGGAAGGTTTCCATGTTATCGGGATATCCAGCAACAAAGAGGAAAAACTCTCCGCGATGGTCTTCCATCCGCTTGAGAATGGTTTGAATAGCTTCGTTACCAAAATCACCGTGAGCAGAGCCGCCACCTTGCATTGTCAGGGCGTAGGCCTCATCGATGAATAATACACCTCCCATTGCTTCTTCGATCTTTTCGGCGGTTTTGATGGCCGTTTGTCCCACAAAGCCCGCTACCAAAATCTACAAAGCGCTAGGTGTTCTGGAGAGAGGGCACATGATCGAAACGGATCGCCAAGGTTTGG
>JBCCSR010001067.1:0-2662 GCA_039199865.1 Bacteroidota bacterium | reverse complement strand
GTCAAAGGGATATATCTACCCACCATCCTTTCACAGCGAGCGGTTCGGTTCATCGCTCGTTTGTTAATTGTTACACCAGGGACTTATCCATGTCGGGAAAAACAACAGCCAAAAGTCAGACCTGGCCACAGTCAGAGGCTTTAGTGATTAACGAAAAAGGGCAACCGATTAAGCCTGGAGAAACTGGCGAACTGCTGGTGCGTACCGCAGCGATGATTCCTGCAACGTGCGTACCGTGTCCAGCATCAGGTCCTTTGACATCATTGTTGCCATAACCTTTTTCGTAAGAGTCAGCATAGTTATCGCCTACGATTTCTGCTCTTGGATTAAAGTCCACATTGTAATGGTGTTCTAGCTGGCTATTGAAATAGTTGGCTGCTCCTGAAATTTCTTCTTCAATTTCTGCAAAAGAAAGGCCTTCTTTAGTCATGATGCTCGCAATTTTTCCAGCGATTGGTTGAAGCTCGGCATCTTTAATATCCAAGTCGTTGATGGCTTTAGCGGTTACCTCACCATCCACCATGCTTTTTATTTTTTCAAGGCTGGCAGCGAAAGCAATGTAACCAGATCCTTGGTTCAAAAGATTTTCTCGTTTTTCCTCTACCTTCTTTTTCAAGGAAAGGTATTTGGCGTATTCCTTTTTCTCTTTATTAGACAATTTTAGAGGATCTTTACCATCGTATTTTTTCTGATAGTGAGCAACCAATCGCGAAATTTCAAGCGCATCGGCATTGATGTTTTTTCCACCTTTTCCACCGATAAAATTCCAACCAT
The DNA here is from genome assembly GCA_039199865.1 of Bacteroidota bacterium. Classification (GTDB taxonomy): domain Bacteria; phylum Bacteroidota; class Bacteroidia; order Chitinophagales; family Saprospiraceae; genus JALZUU01. The sequence goes on along the minus strand of JBCCSR010001067.1, from coordinate 1,888 downwards.
GAACATCATCGACATAACCATTTTGGTCATCATCGATACCATTACCAGGAATCTCGTCTTCATTGACCCACATAATTTCTTTCAAATCCTCATGCTCAGGGTCAACACCTGAATCGATCACGGCAACAATTACGGTTTCGGAAGTTCTGCCCTTGAGCAATTCAGCGTACATCCGTTCTGTACTTACTCCCTGGACATTGTCTTTTCCCTGGTCCAAATTGAACCAATTTTCTGGAGCTGCATCTTGAGCAAACGCGGCGGTACCGAAAGCCAGCGTGGCAGCTATGAAAAGAAATCTGAGTTTCATTCTATCTTAAGTTTATGATTAAAAATGGATTAAATGTTAATTTGAAGTGGGTAGTAATTGAAGGGTTTTTTATACCAGTTCAGGTAACTACACACTAGTTCAATAAAATTGCCCCAAAATAGGAATTTATAACGTTTAATATAAGTTTTCTCGCATTTGTTATATGGAAATGGGGGATTAAGTGACTGCTTTTCGACAAATGGAGGTTTTTCTTCTACCAACCAATATTTGCCCTTGATTAAGGCCAAAAAATGTGGCCCAACACGGAGTGATTGAAGATCCAAAACTACTTTTTGGAATTCTAGTAATATTTTGGCAGGAATTCTGTACCTAGAATGACATGGTAAACCAAATGAATCGTATTCCTCGTAAGTAGGTATTAAAACATTTGTGATCATAATTCGTTAATTTTGCAATATCACGCAAAAACCTATTTTTACATGAGACAAGCTATCCTCGTCATTGCAGTTCTTTTTTCTTGTACTTTACACGCCCAGCATCTCGAAGTCGGCCTAATGCTCGGTGGTTCCAATTATGAAGGAGATCTAGCCCCTTCCTCCGTTTTTGACAAGCTGGGAGCAACCAGAGTCGCCTTTGGGGGGTTTGCCCGATTCAACTTCAACAATTACCTCGCCGCTCGGCTTTCTGCCAATTATGCGGGAGTTACTGCCGATGACAGCAATGCCAGTAACGTAAACAGTGTTCGTCGAAATTTGAATTTTAAGTCCAATATTCTCGAATTTGGCTTGACGGCTGAGATCAACATTTTGGGCTATCAACCCTACAACTTAGAACGCGTGTTTTCTCCCTACCTATTTGCGGGAATTGCCTTGTACAGATTCAATCCCAAAACCGAGTTTCAAGGTCAAACCATTGAACTTCAACCCATTGGTACGGAGGGACAGGGCTTGCCCCAATTTCCCGAAAGGGAATTCTATAGTTTGACGCAGTTTTCCATTCCTTTTGGAGGAGGCCTAAAATATGCGCTGAACGATGCTTGGAATATTGGAGTAGAAATTGGTTTGAGAAAAACGTTTACGGATTATCTTGATGATGTGAGTACCACTTATGTGGGCGATGCAGAGATGCTAGAGGCGCGTGGAGAATTGGCGGCTGCACTTTCCAATCGATCGGGAGAGCCCGTAATGGCCGGAGCGACCCGTGGGAATCCCGATGTACAGGATTGGTACATCATCGGAGGCGTAACGGTTTCTTACAATTTTCTGGACAATGGATTGGTTGGCTTTCGCCGAAAATCTGGTAAAAATACGGGTTGTCCAACCTTTTAGTCAACTCCCTGCCAAATGGCAGTTTTTTATAAAAAAAAGGAAAGCGGTAGCCTGTCACAGGCTACCGCTTTCCTTTTTGGAAAAGAATTGGAATAGCATTTGTTTAGTGTTCTAATGATCAGGGTTATTTTTCTTCCCACCCCAATCCCCTCACAAAATCTATCTGGTCCATTCAATCATTTATTTCCTCCCACCAAGTATGAGTGTATACGCATTATCAATCAATTAAAGACACATAATCAAACGTATAATTTTTAAAACATTAAATGGAAATACGATGAGGAGATTGTTT
>JBCCSR010001066.1:0-2663 GCA_039199865.1 Bacteroidota bacterium | reverse complement strand
CTCCACTGAAAAAACTATTTTTGAGTGGAGTAAACCCAATGTTTCAATGAATCAGACCAGCCAATCCATGAAAACGGTAAGACTAGACAATTACCTTTCCTTTAGCGAACTATTTCAATACTTTGAGCAAGCCAATTCAAATTTGTGTGAAACCAAGTTTGGTTTTCAAGCACTACTGAAAAAAATGGATCAAAGTATTATTGGGCCTTCGAAAGATAGTAAAAAGCGACTGGCCAACTTTGCTAAAATTGTAAACTCCAATAATATTGATCATACCGGAGCAGCGCATTTCTCCGATTATCAGGACATTATCCATTTCTTTGATCTCATATTTTCGGGATACAACGGAATGGCCTTTGTCAGCATTCCATTTTCAAGCAAAATTGTCGTTGCCAACGCTGCTTTCAATGAAGTCGTTACTACGGATCATTGGGAGATCAATGTCAATTTATGGTTGGAAAATGATCAACTTCAGCAGCTCTCCAATTTCAACCAACTCATTTATATTCTCAACCATTTTTACGGTCAAAATATCTACGATTACAATTCTAGAAAACTATCTTTCCGACATAAAGAGACCGGCATCATTCGCCACTATAAGATCGACTCCAATTATGGGTTTACGGATATACAAATCAAAGGAGAATTGCCTCAGTTATCAGAAGCGGATATCAATGAGCTAGTCAATAATTACAGCGATGCCCTTTTCGAAGAAAAAATTGGATCCGACAAAGTTACCTTTTCAGGTTTTGAACTCTCCAACCTTGTGGATATCACCCAGATCGAGGCCATCAATGAACTCAGGCATCAGCTTTTAAAAAAGGGAGAGGAATTTACTACTTCCTATCTAATCACATCCATCAAAAATGCCATCAGTTCGATTCTGAATATTTCCGATCTGGACGTGGGAGCTTCCTTCACCGGTCCCCTCCTAAATTACCATTCCCAAAATTACAGTCTAAGTGACCTGGCGGGAAGAGATCTGGTGGAACAATACGTTGAACACCATCAGTTGGGGAAAGCCTATGATAGGGTTTTTAAGGAAAAGACTGCGGTAAGTATTGAAGATCTTTCCAGTTACGCCAAAGAGAAATGTCCAGAAAGATTGCTTCATGATCAAGGATACCAAAGTGCCATCATCATCCCTATTTCTTCTCGGGATGGCGATATTGCCCTCCTTATTGAAACGGCAACAAAAAACTCAAAGCACAAATTTGGCGACTACACCCTGATGCAATTGAAGGAGATGATAGACATCTTCGAGGAAGCTTTTGGGCAAGCAGAAATCAATTACCAACAAAAGCTAACCGAAGTAATTCAACATCAATTTACGGCCATTCACCCCAGTGTACATTGGAAATTTGAACAAGCTGCCGCCCAATATCTAGCTCACCTTGGGGACGATGAAGCTCCTGCCATCGCTCCCATTGCTTTTAATCAATTGCACACTTTGTATGGTCAATCGGATATCGTCGGTTCAAGTCGACTTCGCAATGCCTCCATCCAACTCGATTTGATCAAAAATTTAGAGCTATTAGATGACCTTTTGCAGCACAGTATTTCCAAGCAAGCATTGCCCTTGCTTGCCTATTATAGAAGTAAAGTCCTTGATTTTTTGGCAGATATCCGCGAACATTTTGTCTCCAGGCATGAAAGTGAAATTGTGACCTTCATTACCAAAGGAGTGCATCCTTATCTGGATGAATTGAGTCGACAGGATTTTCAAAAAGAGGCTTACCAAAAATATTTGGAAATCTTAGATGCTGACTACAATATCGTCTACGAAGAGCGAAAAAAGTTTGAAGATAGCGTAACTCAATTGAATCAGCTACTCGCCAACTTTATTGATCAAGCGGATGCAAAAATGCAGTCTTTCTTACCTCACTTTTACGAAAAATACAAAACGGATGGCATTGAATACAACATCTATTTAGGGCAAGCACTTTTGGAGGTGGACCGAGACTACACGCCCAATGATTTGTCCAACTTTCGGATCTGGCAGTTGGAGATGATGTGTCAGTTGGTACAATTAGTGGAAAAAAGTAAATCGAAACTACCGATTCCCCTCTCTACCGCCCAACTGATTTTTGTTTATAATCAACCCTTGAGCATTCTATTTCGAATGGACGAGAAGAAGTTTGACGTGGACGGAGCGTACAATGTTCGCTATGAAATATTAAAAAAACGAATTGATAAAGCGACCATTAAAGGAACGAAAGATCGCTTAACCGTTGAAGGGAAAATAGCAATCGTTTACCTGAGTGAAGAAGATAAAAGAACTTATTTGCCCTACCTCAACTATTTGATCAACCAAGGATACATTGGCCCCGACATTGAGCATTTAGAACTCAATAATTTACAGGGAGCAGAAGGACTAAGGGCCTTGCGCATTACGGTAAAGACGTGAACATCCTTGATGCCAGGGAATAGATGTTGATAGGTTAATTTTACGTTGGTCTAATCATTTCGGAGCTAGAGTGATGTTGTCTAGGCTTTTTTAGCTCCCTTCTGTTTGTCTACGCTTCAATTCATCGCGAATTTCAGCAGCTCTTTCGTAGTCCTCTTCTTCGAGCACATCATTGAGCATCTGGGTCAGATCATCATCAGAATATTGAGATAAGGCGCTACCCGCAGTGACTGCTTTTTTCTTCTTTTTTACGCCT
>JBCCSR010001065.1:0-2668 GCA_039199865.1 Bacteroidota bacterium | reverse complement strand
ATGAAAAGTGCCGAATTCCTAGGAATTCGGCACTTTTCATGTTGCTTCATCCTTTTAACCAAAGGCCAAAGCGGAAACCAAGGTATAAAATTAGTACCAAAACGGCTACGAAGATAATCCCTGATAAGATATGACTGGTCTCAAAACCTTTATTTATTGGTTCCATATTTATTTTAATTTAGATAGTGATGATGAAAAGGAAAATGCAATACAAAGGACGATTAATGTACCTTTTCCAAATAAAATTTAGTTTTATACTGCTTGAACAAAAATTCAAAAATCAATAATTCGTGTATCCTTTCTTTGTGCGTAATAAATCGATTGAGCATCATGTGGATAATACTGGACAGCAATTGAAAATGTTCTACTTGTAACTTGCCTTGTTCCGCAATGCTCAAGATTTGATCAATGTGCTCATTGATTTGCATGCTTTTGTTTTTAAGCAATTGGAGGAGCGGTTGAAAGCGTGGAGCCTCATTCATGACCTCTTTAATCAGTTCTTGGTATTGACTGTACTTTTGATTGATGCTTCGCGTGGTATATTTATTGGTGCCAAACTCTTGTTGAAAAGATTTTCTGGACAGGTCAACAAAATTGATTTTATCTTCCAGGGGAACTTTAAAACCATTCAAAAGCTGATCGACCATTTGTAGCGACCAAACGGTCTTGAACACTTCTTGTTCGTCAGCAGTGAAATATTTTAATAACTCGATGGTCGTCGCGCTGTCGATGTGAAAAATGGATTCACAAAGATCAATGGTGTTGGCACCATAACGCTCGATCTCTCTTTGGTAAGTATCTGCTTGAATCTTATTAATCAACTGACTTTCCGGAGAACGATGAATGCCTTCATAAAACAATTGATACAGTGCACCAATTTTTGTCGTATCCTTCAATTGAAACCGCAATCTCAAATGATAGCCTCCAACATCGGTATACTTAATGAAGAACCATTTTTTGATTAAATCGGCCTGACTAATATTTTTGATAATGGGCCCCAAAACATTGAGGAGTACATAATCAGCAGAATTGATCCCACAATATAATTTGAAATAAACCCATTCACTACCGAGAATAAAATCTCTTTCCAGAGGTGCTGATGCTTGATTTACTAGAGGAGTAGGGATGGGGTCTTTATAGGCTTTCTTCTGTTCATTGACGAGAGTGGCAACGTACTGCATCAGATGTGTGGGTTCCTCGGGGGCTTCATCAATGATCCAGAGAAACTCTTTCATGGTTACTAAGGATTTACTATTGATAATTTTTAGCCAAGAACGGACCGACAAAAGGTCATTGAAATCAACAATCAAATCATTGTCCAACTCTGAGTGCAATATCTTCTGTGGCAAATTAAATCGTTCTCGCAATGCTTTGAGTTGGTGAAACAGTTCGTCGTCGGCTAACTTATTTAAGCCTTGGAAAACAGAAATATGGAGGTTCCACTCGGCCGGTGAAATGATGATGTCTTTGAAATAAGTCCTAGGAACAAAGTAAAAGAGTTGCTTTAAATTCCCCCAGGAAAAGTGCATGCTTTTATTGACTGGTGCATTTTGTAGATCCCCCAAAAAATGGTAGAGTGGCAACGATTGTGAAAAATGATTGTGAACATGTGTTTTGCAAGGTAGAATTTCTTTATTCAATTTTTTTGAAAACAACACAATCCGATTGTACTCCAATTTGATGTACAAGTCATCCACGGTAATTTGCTTGTCCTCTTCAACCGCCGGCATGGCGAGATAGGGGATTTCATGATCGCGAAAAGAAGGGTGAATGACTACGTTGGCATACTTGCTGTCGGACATATGGGTAAACTCCGCATAGTGCGCATTCTCTAGGTGATCGTCCTCGATTTGGACAATTTTTCTCAGTGTATTTTTGATCTCTTGGCTACCAAAAGAAAAACGGGAAGGAAGGGATGCACCAGAAGGGCCGAAGAAAAATTCAAATAAGATCGTTTCCTTATCATCATTCAGGACTCTAAACATCGAGGAGATGGTTGAAGGCAACTGCTCCCAATTGTTTTTATTTTCAAAAGGAATGGTATGTTGATCTAAGTGGATGGCATACTTGCCGCGGTTCTCCGGTAACTGCAAAATTTCCAACAGCCATTGGTCTTTTTTACTCAGGGTCACCTGCAAATCGCTACCGTGATAATTGAAGGGCAAATTGTCGACTAGAGAACCAGAAACCGAAGGTTTGTCGACGGGATAACCAATCCCAAAATCGCGATCCAAAGCATTGATCAATAACACTTCTTTGCTATCGTAACGTGCTCTGAACTTTGCTTTAAAGGCCTCCATCTCCGGTTTGGTATCATAAGCTCCAGCATTGATTCGATTGAAAAAGGCAAATAATTGCAATAGATCTTTCTTGATCTTTTTATTGAGTGTAGTGTGTTTGGAAGAGCGATAACCATCGATGTGAAAAACCTTTTTACCAATTTCAAAGGGGAAGTTATCTTTCAATTGTGCAATAATATTCTTGTAAGCTCCAACGTCATTTGCCGAAGCCGTTTCGTTGAGGGCCCGAACTTGACGAATGATTCTGTCGAAAGCTGTTTTGATGCGTTGGATCTCCTCGCTTTGGGCCAGCTGAGACAATTCTTCCAAGTGATCTTGAATTTGCCGACCGTAATCTTTATCACTGGTTAATTGGGCCTCAAATTGAT
>JBCCSR010001064.1:0-2678 GCA_039199865.1 Bacteroidota bacterium | reverse complement strand
TGATGCCAAAAAAGTAGGCAAATACCATTTTGAAATTGGTAAAGCACACGCTGGTCTCAACCAAAAATCAAAAGCTTGCGCTGCTTATCGCAAAATATCAAGCGGTAAGTATTTGGAAGCCGCTAAATACGAAATCGAGCACACTTTGAAGTGCAACTAATAGGGAAGGACTCCCACATTTAGTCTACCAATGGACGTCAAGGGCGCTTGACGTCCATTGGTTTTTATCCTTTCGTTTGATCGCCCCCCCTAGTCATTCATCCTTTCTCAACCATTTCTTTATCCTTTTTCAAGAATAGTTTAGAGCAACTTTATAGAAATGTAAAGTTCCTGTGATAATTCTGTTACAATTGGCGGCTATCTTTGTGGTATAATAAAAATCACGATCCTAAAATTTATTAACCCATCAAAGTTTAGCCTTATGAATAAGCAATCTTCTTTTCAGCAGTCAAGCAGTCAAAGTCAATTTGCCAATTTAATGGCCTTACTTAATGTGGAAGATAGCGATGTCCTATCTACCTTAAAAACCGTATCCTACAAAAAACACGACTATGTTTATCTACCCGGTGAAGCCGCTCAGCAACTCTACATCATCAAAGAGGGAAGAGTGAAAATTGGCAATCATCATGATCTGGGAAAGGAAATCATCAAAAGTGTCTTGATAAAAGGAGAATACTTTGGTGAGGCCTCAATGATTGGACAGAATGCTCGTCCTGACTTTGCCATCGCAATGGCAGATACGGAGTTGTATGTGATGAATCGGGAAAAGTTTAACGAACTACTCCTCGCTCATACCGATTTGATGCATTTCATGATCAAAACTTTGGGTACTCGATTGATGAACATGGAGCGAAGACTAGAGTCTTTTGTCTTCAAAAGTTCACGAACTCGAATCATCGATTTTCTCAATGAACTGGCTGGCAAAAGAGGACAAAGGGTTGGATATGAGATGGTCGTTCGACAATTTTTTACGCACCAAGAAATTGCGAACATCACCGCTACTTCTCGACAAACCGTTACGATGGTCTTAAATGAATTGCGCAACAAAAATATTCTCACCTTCAACCGTAGACGACTACTGATTAGAAGTCTGGATATGCTACAAGCGGAGGTGGCCTAAAATATTATTCTGGTTTACAATTAATGATTTCGTTCTTCATCAAAGCAAATGCTAAGCTCCATTAGTATTTGCTTTTTTTATTGGTTTTTTATTGGTGGAAGGATCACCAGTTATTGCTTGTCTCTTGCCATGTACTGGGCATCAATACGCACCATTTCCGGAACTGTTTTTTTCCATTTCTTCGCTTTTGCCTCAATCTGACGAACCCATTTTGCGCTTTTCAAAATTTGATGCTCATAATGTCGGACCCAATCTTGGTAGGTCCTTTCCTTGGGAGGAATCACAAAGTAGGAGGCATATACTTGTTCGATAAAACCAAAAGCGAAAACGGGAAGGGTCGCATCGGTAGTCATCAAAATAATGCTTTCCTGTTTTTCTAGCTCTTCTCGAACATTGACCTTTTTCACCAATTTGGGTTCCGGACCATAGGCCGGATAAATGTTGCGATGGTAATACCAATACTTGCTGTTATTAAAAATCTTTCGAGACAAACCCATTTGGTGCAAACCAAAATAATAACTATCTCCTACAACCAATACATTAGGTTGGCGACTCAAGGAATCTTTTTCCAAATGATAATATGGATAAGCCATTGGATAAGTGGGCAAATCAAAAAGTAAGTTCATCCCCTCCCCAATATCGTTGTCCCGATGGCGATTCTTAGCCGAAACACGAATGCTGTCCAAATGAAATCGGGGCATCTTGATCCCTTGCAACTCCTCCAAGTAATTGACCAAAGAATCGATGACCAAAAATTCTGCATAACGACTCCAATGAATCCCTCCCTGTCCGTACAAAGGATATCGGCTTGTGTCCTTCAGCTGAATGAACCACTCGTTAAAATCCAAATAGGGAATGGCAAAATCTTGAAAAAGGGCGCGATACAATTTTAGATTGGTTTGGGAGGAAGTATCTTTTTCGTAGTAGGCATCGGGAATGTATTCGGGGAAAAAGCTCCCCTTGCCTGGCGCCAGCACCACCAACAAATTGACATTTAATTGTTGAAGCGTATCCTTTATTTTTTTGAGTTTGAAGGCCTTTTCGTGAATGTATTCTTCGCCCACCCAATTTTGTCCCAAATGCGCCATGATGTATTCTCGTTCGTAGAGATAGCCTTTCTTACCCACCACTACGCCATTGGCTTTGGCTTTTCGATCCAATTCGTAAGCCAATTGATTATTCAATCGAACCAAATGATTGCGAAAACCAAAGGCTTCATTGAGGTGTCTTTCCGATTGTTTTTGAAAAGTGCCCTTCCACCAAGTCTGCCAGCTGTAGGTGGGTTGTGCGGTAGGTTGGATGTCTCCTTTCAAAGTCCAGTCGTCCACAAAATGGAAGCTATTTTGCAGATGAGGCAGCAACAACAAAATCAGGACCCGGGCCCATAAGATTTGTTTTATTGTTGAAGAAAGAGGCATCGTTTAAAGTATTGTAAATTTAGTGATTTAGTAATGTTTTGCAATAGTTGATAGAGAAGGTTCAGGCAAACAAATGATTTTCAAAACAATCAATTCAGTTTTTTAATCTTCAATTCAACGAAATCCTCAAAATCTAAAAT
>JBCCSR010001063.1:0-2678 GCA_039199865.1 Bacteroidota bacterium | reverse complement strand
GCAGTTTCCAAGATATGATTTTTCAGCTCCATCATCTCCCTTTTCCGAGCACGCAGTGCATGCACTTTTTGTAAATAAGCCTTTTTAGCTTTAAGAAATTCAGAGGGCAGACTTTGGTGATGGTCATACTTTTGCTGTTCGATGTCGAAAATCAAACTATCCAGCTGTAACTGCTGCTGGTGTGCGTCTATGTCGTCTAGTAGGTAAGTCCATTTGCGTAATAAGCCATCCAGGCGAATGCGATCCGCTTGGTGGGCCAACTCATTTTGAAGGACGATGCTTCGGCTTTTAGATTCGTGGTCTTGTCGTTTCTTTTGAGAAGTATATAGAAGGTTTGAGGACCAACCAATAGAGGGTCTCGGTTTGCCAGTAGGGGTGTAGGTCAAGCCCAGCGTTGGAAGGTATTTGAGCCAATTGCCTTTGGTTTGGAGTTGTAATTCTGCTAGTTGGGCTTGCGTTTTCAGCAAGTAGAAAGAATCAAGGGAATGGTGCAAGGCAGTAGCTGCAGGAAGGTTGGGGTATTTGGGTTGTGCCAACAATTGAAAGCCTCCCAATAAAAGGATCGTTAAAATAGGTTTAGTTTTCATTACGCTTTTGATTATCGTAGCGCAATTGGAGTGCCAAAGGTAAACGGCCGATGGGAAGAATGTACCGGCCGTCTACGCTTATCATCAAGCTGCCTTTTTGTGTTTGGTAGGAATTTGAGTATCTGTCTTATGATCTTCCGAGAGGTGTTGAAAGGGGGCAGCATAACCGATGCTCAATTCAATCTCTGCATCTCCAGTCAATGTTCCTTTGCGCCATATCTTGAGTGCCTTATTGATCTGTTGGACGTTTTGCTGTTCTTCTTTTTCTAATACTTGGTAAGAAAATTCAGCGATGAAATATTTGTTGTTGCCTTCAGGGAGTTCCTTGATTTTTTCGATGGGTTTGGCCGTCAGGCGTACTTGTGTGAGATTGACGCCATCATAGTATAGGTCATCGGTTTTTTGAAGAAGATTTTCGACACTGTATCCGTGAAACATTAAATGACATAAATGCCCCGCATCATTGACAAAAAAGAACTCTGCCCAACGCTTACGGCCATAGCCGAGAATATCATCTGTAAAAAGGCGATAGGCAACAGGTGTGAAAGAAAAGGCGGAACCTTTTTTAGTTAAGTTGGTTTCACCGGCCAGGGTGAAGATGCCTCTACTAGCGTCAAATCGATAAATACGCGGTGAGCCAGGAAGGTATTTAATTTCCAGTTCTGCTGTTTCGGGATTGATGAAATTTGTCTTTGAAGAAGGAAGTAAGGAATTCATAAGAAAGGGTTTTATGATGAATAATAATTAATATGCTTCTTATAATCAAGAATGAAATGGGTGGCCTTTTGGGCATTCTGTGCTGCCTGGTAAATAAATTGGTAGTCGTTGTTCAAAACCTTGATCCAAGACTGGATGTAGGCAGCAGAATTATCTTTGAGCGGATCGTTGAAGATGTTGCAATTGGCGCAAAGAAAGCAAGCCGTTAGCTCTGCGATCAATTCTTCTTTACTGTAGGTCTTGGTACCAAACTGAGCAAAATTTCGGTTGAGTCGATTGGGGTGTCCGCTCCAATGTCCTAGCTCATGAAAGAGGGTGGCGTAGTACTGATCTGCGGAATAGAAATACTTTAATTCCGGGATGTTGACTTGATCGATACTAGGTAGGTAGAACGCTTCTCGGCTGTTGGAATGGCCCAGTTTTAAATCAGGCTGTAAAGATTCGATGAGTGATTCACATCGAATATCTCGTGTATGCTCGAATGTTTGTACCTTGGGTAAATCCAACGTAATTCCTTCTACATCACAAATATTGAACAACTTATAGTATCGAAGGAAAAAATACTTTTTGATGCCTTTTATACCAGCTTTTTCCAGCGCCTCGTATTGTTCCTGCTTTATCCTTTTGCCACTGGCATCTGAGTAAATAAAACTTGAAAAATAGACCCGATGCGTCTTTGCTCCTTGGCGAATGCGTCCACCTAATTTTTTGCATTGTAAAAAAGAAAGGTACAGTGGATGTTCATAATCCAACATTCCCAAAAGCAATAAGTTGATGCCTCGATAGGAGTGACCACTAAAATAATTTTTAGGCAAGCCGAAGGAAGCTGATGAAAAAGTTTGTCGCCAGGGAATGGTTCCGGATTTAAGCTGCTCGATGATCGTTTTGGTGATGTCCTGGTAAGGGTTGTACTTGTTGTTCATTGTTTTGTGAATTGATGGATTCCATATGTTGGTCAAAAAAACGATGCAGCTCCCGGATGGCGAATTGCGGAAATTCCGTTGGCCATACCAGCTGGATTTCAATGGTAAGATGCATTCGGCGTAGCCATACAAAACGATAAAACCCTTGTTTCATCAGTAGGCGTTTGAATTGCTCTGCCTGTGGGATGGGCGTATTGGTGTAGAGGAAAAAATACGCTTGAGGCTGAAAATCAGAAGCTACAATAGTCGCCGGATAAATGGATTCATAGCAAGGCTGGTCCATTTGTTCTTCGGTTGGTTCAAGGACAAAAAACATAAGGAATCGATTGGTTTATCAAAGAAAAAAGAGAAGCTGAAAACCAAAAAATAAGGGAGGGTATACAGTAAAAATCGAGAGAGAAAAAGGATCGAACCAGGCTTTATTTACTGTATGATCTGTTGTAATTTCTTT
>JBCCSR010001062.1:0-2679 GCA_039199865.1 Bacteroidota bacterium | reverse complement strand
CACTTTCCGCAGCAGCTATCGGGAGGTCAACAACAGCGTGTTGCTGTAGCTCGTGCAATCATTAATAACCCAAAGATGATTTTGGCCGATGAGCCTACAGGAAATCTGGATAGTGCCAATGGTAATGATGTAATGAAAACCCTAGTCCACTTAAATGAAGCAGGTGCAACTATTGTAATGGTGACCCACTCTCAATATTGTGCAGAGTTTGGTGACCGAATCATCCGATTGTTAGATGGCCAGGTAGTAACCGAAAATATGGTAGGCCGCAAGCAAATGCTTTAGTTTAAGTTAAATTAAGAAATCACCATGTTAAGAAATTATATCAAAATTGCCTTTCGCAGTCTTTGGAAGGGGAAGATTTTCACTGGGATAAATATTATTGGTCTGACCTTTGGTATTGCTGCTGTTCTTTTGATTTATCGTCTGGTAAATTATGAATTAAGTTTCAATAAGGACTTTGAGCATTATGATCGGATTGTACGCGTCGTATCGGATGAGTTTGAGGGGAATAATACGGATTATACACCCGGTCTTCCAATTCCAGCTATGGAAATACTGGAATCTACAATCACCCAGTTTGAAAAAACAGCTCGAATTCGCGAAACCTATAATTACATTACCTTGGCGAATGAGGCCGGCGGCAATCCTAAGAAAAAGTTCGCACCCCAAAATACTGCTCTTTTAGTTGACCCCGGCTTTTTTGAAATCTTTGACTTTAAGGCATTAAGTGGTGATTTAGGTACTGCCGTAGATCAGCCGAATACGATTGTTTTGACAAAAGATTGGGCTGAAAAATTCTTTGGAAATTGGGAAGAGGCTTTAGGGAAAACACTTTTATTAGATCATATTCATCCTTTGAAAGTAACGGCTGTGTTGGATGATCTAAAAAGTAATGTTGATTTTGTTTTCCCTTACGCGATTTCTTACAAAACGCTCAAAGGGAAGGAAGACTATCTGTTTTATGGCAGTGATTGGGGCAGTATTAGCTCCAATGATCAATTCTATGCGCTATTAAGGGATAAAGATCAATTAGAAGATGCAAACCGCTATGTTTCTAAAGTAGGAGCAGAGCAATACAAAAATCGGACTGGAGAAATTGAAAGAGTGCATCGTGTTCAACCTTTAGCAGAGTTACATTTTGATGATCGCTATGGCAATTCGGGCAATCATACGGTCAGTAAAAATCGCTTGCGTGTATTAGCGTTTATTGGCCTGTTAATTTTGATAATGGCCTGTTTTAATTTTATTAATCTGGCTACGGCCCAAGCTACCCTTAGAAGTAAAGAGGTAGGTGTGCGCAAGACATTGGGAGGTCAGCGTGGACAATTGGTCATACAATTTATGGTAGAGACTGGAATCACTGTTTTACTAGCTGTAATATTTGGTGTATTGCTTGCAGCTCTTTCCGCTCCACTATTAAAGCGTGTTTCTGATGTTCCAGATCAATGGCCTTTCTTTTCCGATTTAACAATTTGGGGCTTTATAAGTCCCTTAGTAGTTATCGTCACGATTCTAGCGGGTATTTATCCAGCATTGCGTTTGTCCTCCTTTAAACCAATAGAAGCACTAAAAAGCAAAGTGATCAACCGAAATTTTGCTGGAGCAAATGTACGTAAAGCTTTGGTAGTCTTACAGTTTCTTATAGCTCAGGGCTTAATTATCGGAATTATAATTACGCTGCTACAACTGGATTATATTAGAAGTAAAGACCTGGGTTTTAAAGCAGATTTGGTCTATACCTTTGGATTCAATTTTGACGAAAGTACCATAGCACGACAAGGAATGCTAAAGGAAAAACTCTTACAGATTCCGAAAGTAGAATCCGTCAGTTTTAGTAGTGATCAACCCTTATCTGGCAATACTTGGACGAGCAATTTCCGCTATGGAAATCGCCCGGAAGATGAAGAATTTGGGGTAAGTATGAAATGGGCAGATGCAGATTATCCTGAGACTTATGGAATTGAGTTAGTAGCTGGTGAATGGCTAAGACCTTCTGATACGATAGAAGCTGTGCTAATTAATGAAACACTGGTCAAAAAATTGAATATTGATGATCCTCAGGAAGTAATCGGCCAGATTTTTACGCTAGGTAGCTCAAGAAGATATCCAATCAAAGGAGTGATGAAAGACTTTCATACCCACTCATTACATGATCAAAAATTACCTCTGATGATTAGTACCAGGAAGCAATTCTATTGGTCTGGTGGAGTTAAAATCCAGCCTGGTGATATTGCTGCTACTACAGCTGCCATCAAGAGTGTATATGATGAAGTACTTCCTGAACAAGTCTTTGAACCAGAGTTTTTAGATGCAGATATTGCTCAAATGTATGAAGATGATGATCGCTTATCCGCTACCTGCTGGGGCTTCGGAATTCTGGCAGTCTTGATCTCCTGTCTGGGTCTATTTGGTCTAGCTGCCCATGCCGCTGCACAGCGCACCAAAGAAATTGGCATACGCAAAGTGCTGGGAGCTAGTATCCCGAATTTAGTCGGTATGTTATCCAAAGACTTCTTATTACTGGTTATTATCGCACTAATTGTAGCTTCACCCATTGCTTGGTACTTAATGCAACAATGGCTAAATGATTTCGAGTATCGCATTGATATTCAATGGTGGATTTTTGCTGTAGCAGGAATGGCAGCCATGCTAATTGCTTTCCTAACAGTAAGTTTT
>JBCCSR010001061.1:0-2679 GCA_039199865.1 Bacteroidota bacterium | reverse complement strand
GCATTGGCAACTTATCTAGAATTGTGTCAAAAACATCCCGATTATGTAGGTACTTACTACCATTTGGGGAAACTCTATGAACGAAAAGAATCCTTTAGTGAAGCATTTGAGACCTATCGCGAGGGGATGAGGATAGCCAAGGCCGCGGAAGATCGCCACGCTTTAAATGAACTGGCGGGTGCCAAGCTCAACTTGGGAGATGATGAGGATTTTGAGTAAAAATTTGACCTTCAATCAGCTGAGCAGATAGCTTCCGCTAAATACTTGCTCTGCCCCACCACCTAGCCAAATATCGTAAAATTTACCCTCTGCTGTCGTTTGAAATCGCACTTTCAGTCGTCCGCCTTTAGAGGAAATCGCTACTTCTCGGTGTCCGTCCTCCGGCGTTTGTAAGCCATAGGCTATGGCGGCAGCGGTGACCCCTGTTCCACAAGACAGGGTTTCCCCTTCGACCCCTCTTTCGTAAGTGGCTACCATGATGCCATTGCGCTTTTTTTCGACAAAATTAACGTTTACCCCTTCCTCCCGAAAACGTTTGGAATAACGAATGGCCTGACCATTTTTGATTACATCAATATCGTCAATATCCTCGACGAATACGATGTAATGGGGTGAGCCCGTATCCAGCAAAAAATAATCTTCCCCTTGCTCTACTTCCGGCACGTCAGTCATTTTCAGTTCGACCCAATTGTCAATGCCCACAAAAGCGTCATGAGGACCGTCAATGGCCAGAAAATGCGCACTCTCGCCAATAATATCCAAAAATTTGGCAAAAGCTGTAATGCAACGACCACCATTCCCACACATACTGCTTTCCCGGCCATCCGCATTAAAATAAACCATTTCAAAGTCGTACCCCTGACGTTCTTGAAGCAATATCAATCCATCCGCACCGATACCAAAGCGGCGATCACACAATTGTTGGATCAGAGCAGTATCTCTACCTTGCAAATGCCCTGCCCCGCGATTGTCAATCAAGATGAAATCGTTGCCGGTACCCTGATATTTGTAAAAAGGAATGCTTCTTTTATTTTGAGAATTTATCACTGTAGTTTGTTGATTTATAGCTTGAATCAATGAGGTATTTTCAGCACCTTTCGGTAAATAGACCGCCTCCCAATTTGAATATCGAGCCAATAAAGTCCCGAGGGATAAACTGAGAAATCCATCTTTTGTTCCCAGTTTTGGCCTTGAAAACGAAATACTTGGAGTAAAGTACCTTGCACATCATACAAACGAACTTTTCCCTGCTGACCTTGGGAGAATGCGGCTTGTAACTGCAATTCCTCTTGTACTGGATTGGGCCATAACTTCAGCTCACTAACCAGCAACTCGTTGGTATTTATCGTTAGGTCTACTACGAAAGGGCCAAGGATGCTTTGGCAAGCAAAATCATCAGTAACCGTACAGAAATAGGCGAAAGGAGAGAGGCCTTGAATATCCTCTGAACTCGCTCCATTGCTCCAGGCAAAAGTGTAAGGCGTTTTACCTCCTTCTACGGTCAGGTCGATGCTTCCATCCATCCCATTATTTGACGGTTGAACGTCGACAGCTGCGCTTTTCGGGCGATAAATTCGATAAGCCCCATCAATGCCTGTGGAGGGAACTACAGCTAACGCACCATTGATATTTTTCACCGTTTCCAAGGGAGAAGGAAAAGTAACAAAACTCAGGGGAGCATCAATTCCTCCTAGTGCCTTTGCTTGAAAATGGAGTTCAAACAAAACGGCTCCGCTGGGTAGATCCACCCCTTCAGAGCTATCATCCAACCAGGAAAAAGCCATTCGTCCTTCCTCGATCAAATTGGTATTGAACAAGGGCAAGAGCAAAACGGGATTGGGCTTGAGAATGGTGTCGAAATGCAAATGAGCAGTATCCCATTGAATGGAGAATTGAACACTGGCAACATCGGTAAATTGATTGGTACGCACTTCTACGATCAAGGTCTCCTCACTACAGGTTTCCACTGCGGGGAGCAAATATTGGGGATCCTGCGCAATGGACAATATGGGTAGAAAAACGGCAACCCAGAGAAGGGGAAAACGAAAAATACGCATGGTCTGATATTTAGCGACTAGTATCTTGTTGTTCGATTGGCGTCACTGGCTGATCCATTGGGAAGGGAGACTTATCGAGCGTTTCAAAACGATACCACATCAGTAATGCCAGTGCCAAGAGGAAGAAAAAGGAGTAAATGGAAAACTTCCAGCCCCAGATGTTGCCGATGTATTCGCCATCCCAGGGATCCCATAATTGTTCTTTTTGCTTTTCATCAGTCATGCTCAAAGATATTATTTTTTTGCTTGTCTCTTCCTCAATGCCGCTCTTCGCCACTGAATTGTCGTCAGATCGAGCACTATTTTCCCGGAAAATGGCGTTAAAATTCGTGGCTAGGCGCATTTCCCGACAATTTGATCCATCTTTTTTCCAAACTGCTTGTCCATTAAGTTGTTAAAGATTTTAATTTCCAATCAAAGCAAATGAATTGCTTAATTGATTGAACATCGTTATCTTGTTTATTCGATTTTCTTTGTATTTAGTAAGGCTTAAAAATTAAGTTCTTCTTTTTATTTCACTTTTTAGCTGGTTTGACGTTCATTTCCAAGGACTTACAACCTGCTCTAAAAAGTAAATCGAGAAATAATTGTCTAGGCAATGCTTATCGACTTTTGATGATTG
>JBCCSR010001060.1:0-2680 GCA_039199865.1 Bacteroidota bacterium | reverse complement strand
TTTGAGAGCATGTTTAAATTTTGCTTTTGGAAATGAAAATGTCCCTTTTTCAGCCCGAAGGGTAATTTTTAAACATGCTCTAAAAGAAAATAAAAAGAGATTGTGCAAATTATCCCCGCAAATCAATACTTGAGCTTAGAAGAACGTCAGGAGTTAATGAAAAAGAACGACTGGCTGGCTATCCGTGAAATCTCCCTTCACTGGGCCTGGATCTTTCTATCTTTACTTTTGGTTTGGCTGTGGTATCACCCCCTCACCATTCTCCTTTCGCTTTTTATCATTGGTGGAAAACAACTGGCCTGTGCGATTTTGATGCACGATGCAGGACACCATGCCGTTTTTAAAAACAAAAAAATCAACGATTGGGTAGGACAAGCTCTGGGGGCTTGGCCCATTTTCCAGGACATGAAACGCTATCGGCCCTATCATTTGCGCCATCATCAGGCAACGGGAACAACTGAAGATCCTGACCTACTCCTGACCCGAGGCTATCCGACCTCCAAAATAAGTATGTTTCGCAAAATTACCAGAGATCTAACGGGCATTACGGGTGTCAAAGCTTTTGTTGGGGTGATCATGATGCACCTAGGCTATTTGGAATACAATCTCGGTGGTCAACTGGTCCGTACCCAACCCGAAGAACAAAATGCAAAAGCATTATTTCGCTGTTTCCTTCGACAACTCGGCGGCCCCATTCTGGTCAATTTGATCCTATTTTTGATTGTAGCGACCATCTTCGCTCCTTGGGTGTACTTGATTTGGATCCTCGCCTATTTTACGACCTTCCAGTTTTGTTTGCGCATCCGATCCATTGCCGAACACTCTATTGTTGAAGATCAAACCAATCCATTTCAGAACACCAGAACCACTTATGCCAATGCAATTGAGCAATTGCTCTTTGCTCCTTATCACGTCAATTATCACGTAGAACATCACATGATGATGTCCGTCCCCTTCTACAATTTGCCCAAATTGCACCGCTTGCTCAAACAACGTGGTTTTTACAATGAAGGGCTAATGGAAAAGAATTACTGGGAGGTGATGAAACTGACGGTAAAAGGCTTTCCCACTCCGAAGGATGTCTGAGTTTCCTACGATATTTTGTACCTTGTAGTGCATTCTCAAATCTGCTATCCAATATGATGTCCAATCTTCTTGAACTTCCTCCCGAGTTGCAGTTATCTTGGTCGGGTTGGCTACTGGCCTTATTAGCGGTTTCCATTGTTGGCTTGTCCAAAGCAGGAATCAAAGGACTTGGTGTCTTTTTCGTTACCACTATGGCCTACGTTTATGGGAGCAAAGCCTCAACGGGAATTGTACTCCCACTCCTCATCACAGCAGATATCTTTGCGGTCATTTATTACAATCGACACGCTCAGTGGAGCTATATATTTCGTTTGCTGCCCTGGGTGATTCTGGGGGTTTTGATTGCTACTCTAGTGGGCAAGGATTTACCCGAAGCCATTTTCAAACAAGGCATGGCCCTCATTATCTTAGTAAGTGTCGGCCTAATGTTTTGGTGGGAAAGAAAGACAGAAAAAGTAGTTCCCAAAAATATATGGTTTACGGGCATTATGGGTTTTCTAGTTGGTTTTACTACCATGATCGGTAATTTGGCTGGCCCGGTGGCCAATATTTTCTTTTTGTCGACTCGGCTTCCCAAAACCGCATTTATTGGTACAGCCGCTTGGTTGTTTTTTATCGTCAATATTTTTAAAATGCCCTTTCATATTTTTTCCTGGGGCACCATCACGGCGGATACCTTGGCCCTCAATCTGAGATTAATACCAGGGATTGCCATCGGTTTATTTGTCGGCATTCGTTTGGTCAACCTCATTCAGGAGCAGCATTATCGACAGTTGATTTTAGTGTTGACAGGGATTGGAGCTTTGATTTTACTGTTGCGCTAATAGTGCTTCAGCAAGCACATTCCTTTCGGCCCCATCTATCGCTTCCATTTTTTGTGTAAGATGTTACTGACCAAATCTTGAGTCAAAGGCCTACCGGCGGCTTGATGTCGAACCTCTTCAAAGGAACAACGGAAATCACAACCTGCCTTCCATCGACTACAGCCGTAAGCAGCTTTTCCTTTAATGATTTGGCCTTGCTTACATTTGGGACAAGACAAATTTGCGCTGGCCTTTGTCTTCGTTCTGGTCTGTTTCTTAATCGGACCCGGTTTATCTTTTTCTTCTTTGGCCTTGAACTGTAGTTCAAACTGATCGTCAAAATACAACTTCCCTGCGGTGGGCCCCTGCTTGAAGCCTCTGAGCTGAATCGTCGAGCCTTGTCCAAGCAAGCGCAAGACTTGTTTTTCTGGAATCGTTTTTTCGCGAAAAGCGAAAGGCAAGCGAAAGGTACATCCCGACTTCCATTGACTACAACCATAGGCGGCTTTCCCTTTGAGCAGCGTTCCTTGTTGGCACTTGGGACAAGTTTGTTCGGTGGGCTTGGTTTTGTTTTTGGCCTTTGGAGAGGGGTTCCGTTTTCTGGGGGCAGCTATTTTTTGTGGTGCTCTTTTGGTCGCAATTCTGGCCTTATGGCTTTCCTTACGTACCTCATCGATCAGATGTACGACCATATTTTTCATGTCGCCAATAAACTGTTTGGCAGAATAGGTTCCATTTTCAATATCGCGCAATTGCTTTTCCCATTGTCCGGTCAACTCCGCGGATTTGAG
>JBCCSR010001059.1:0-2681 GCA_039199865.1 Bacteroidota bacterium | reverse complement strand
TTTTTATGGTCCTTGTTTTTAATTCTCGATAGTAAACTGGTGGGTGTTTGTCCCCACAAATCCGCTGCATAAATACCTCTTCTGATAGATACTCTTGTTCTAGAAAGAGGCGTATAAACCAAGCGGGTTTTCCCTTCACATGCCTCAATAAACGGGAATCTATGATAGAAAAATAAGATTTGAGTCCTTCCATAGTCTATACTTTACAAAATATTGATTGCGAATTTTATTACAAGTGTTTAAATAAAAACAGTATGAGCACAGCTCTAACAAATGCGCTAATTTGCATATAAATATATAAAAATTCCTGCCGTATTTTTCGACATTCTTTCATTCTAAATCCTTCCGCTTATGTCACTTCAAAATTTTGCTCAAAAAGCAGTTTCAATTATTGAAAAAGAGGACCAAAGAGCGATTAAGGGAGGAAGTTCTGATGCGGTTATCGTTCCCGATACCACCATCAAGTAACCAGTATCCGTTGCTCTAAACCTTTCACTAATCCCCTGCGAGGTCACGGCTAGCAGTTGTGATCTTTCGGGGATTTTATATATATTGCACACGTATTTCCTACATAAAGTCAGTTTCCAATCTCTACAACAAGTTGAGCTAGTCTCGACCTGCCATTTATTGGCAAGAACGATATTACTAGGCACCTCTAAGTAAGATTAGAGTCAGTGTCCATTATTATAATTGAAAAGCGGTCTTAGATTGGGAGAACATCATTTTCGTAGAGCAACGGATACTGACTTAAATTGTAGCATCTACAAAATGAATATGTTTTTTCGATTCTAAGCCTACCTACCTCTTGGCCAAGGGGTAGGTTATTTTTCCTTTTTTTGGAAGATACGAATATTTTCATGGATCAAGCGAATATCCATGAGCTAAAATCAAATGATACTATTAGTAATACAACAAAGCTAATACGACGATTTACTGAGAGTGCTATTCGAGAAGTTACCGGCCAATGGTCGGCAACTTCTCTTTACTCATTTTATCGTTGTAATCCATCAATTCTAAAACCAAGGCGAATGGAACATCAATTCAAGAAATTAATCAACAATAAAATTACGGATCATTATCATGAGGTAAAAGAAAGATTACTTGACAAGGCAAGCTATCAAGTGGAAATAGATACCACTAATGTTTCCTTGTATTTTAGTTTCCTCGAAGCGGCACTTCAACAATCGTACAATCGATTGCAGTCCGTCACTGCTTTTATCATCGGTGATGAAGGACAACTCACTGATCGAATGTATCCCTTTGCACTTTTAAACGATGAGGCCAAACAGCTCATTCAACAAACTTTTACCAAAGCCGTCGATCTGGCCAATACTTTAGAGCTCAGTGGTATTGATCCTGAATTTCATTCGCTGTGCCAAGAAGAAAGATTGAGCTAGCCATTAAACAATGATGCTTAAACAAAAAAATAAAACACTATGAACTGGAATATTTTCGATGTCGGAGATGACATCTCCAAAGTCGTTTTGGAATTGGAAAAAATCTACAATTGCTCAACAACGATGCGATTGCGATGGGCTTTGCTGCATATAATCCTTATACCTTTTTCGATGAACTCAGGCAGACTTATCAAGAATACATAGAAAAGGAAAAATAAATCCAAAGAATTTGCTTCTAGTACACTTCTAGTAGAACTCAATCTCTATTTTTTTCTAGTTCATTTGTGTATCGATTCACTAAAACCGATACAACATGAACTTAATTATTACCTCCAAAGAAGACCTAAAAAACTTCATTCAACAGGCCGTCAAATCAGCCGTCAAACATTGCTTTTCTGAGCAACAAAGAGACGAAAGTCCACCTGATCAAATCTATGGCATCAAAAAAGCCGCTGAGGTTTTGGGCATTGCCATTCCGACCATTTATGCCAAAACCAGTAAGGGGGAAATTCCTCATTTTAAGAAAGGGAAAAAATTGTACTTCCGTCATTCGGAATTGATGGATTGGATTGAGGCGGGTAGACAATCGACTTTGCAAGAAGACAAAGCAAAGCTCAAGGCTTACTTAGTCCAAAAAGAAAAAGGAGGTCAAAAATGAAGCGATTGAATTTGACCACTCCCCTCTCCTCAAGCAAAGTGGATTCATCAAACGATTCGCCTTATTTGAATTTGGCTGTTTGGGAAGTAGCTTATCAAAATGAGTTAAAAGCCTTTTGGAACATCATTACCCGTAAGGCAAAGAGAATCCAATATTTGGAAAGTCTTGATCCTTTCTCTCTTGCTGAGACGAAAGCAAAAAGACAATTGCGAGCGCTTCAAGGCCTGCAAACTGAGCTCAATGTTTTAGTTGGATTTAAAAAGCATGTGGAGCATTTGAAATTCGCTTATTTCAATACCTCCCTTTGGCTTACTGAGTATTACCAACAAAAAGAGCAAAATCATCTCAAGCAGATTTTAGAACTAAAGAAAAGCTATCATAGCCTTCATAAACAATTCGAATTGGCGAGTGCTTGGGAGTTGCGTTTTCTAAATGCCATCACTCAAATTCAAAAAGAAGCTCAATAAAAAGTCTATTCCCTTCACTCCCTAAATCAAGTCTGGATATGAATGCAATTGCTCAAATGGTCATCCATAGTGATTTGTTGTCCAAACTAAATGCGAGTCAACAAAGGGTCTTGAACAATGCTCGCCAGAACATTGAGTTTGCCGCTCCTATTCTCACAC
>JBCCSR010001058.1:0-2682 GCA_039199865.1 Bacteroidota bacterium | reverse complement strand
GTGCGTTTGTTATTTGTAATATGTTAGACAGGCCAATTGGTGTGAAAATGTGCGCACTTCAAACGAAAGAACGGCCTTAGCGTGTAGCCTTGTCGTTGGCAAGATAAGTGGGTTTTAAATAGCAGGAAAGGATCGTAAGTAAGAAAAAATTGAACGTGTCGAATTTATTTTTTAACGTAAGCTTGATTGGGGGTCAGTCCTTACCAAGCTGCTTCATGATTTGGCTAAAAGCAGATTTTCGCCGAGCAGCAATACCTAGCTCTGAGTTGTCTTTGAGCAATACTTTGCCCTTACGCCCCGAAGCAAAACGACTTACTTTGTAGAGGTTAATAAGATGGGATTTGTGAATGCGAAAAAAATTGCTGGGAGGCAGTAATGCTTCATAATAACTCAAGGAATTGACGACCAGATGAGAGTTACCATTCTCCAGATGAATCATGACGTAACTACCCATGGCCTCAATCCGAATAATGTCATCAAGAGCAACTACAATATGGTTATCACGGCCGGGGAGCACAATCTGTTCCAACTGCTTTTTCCGGTGCTCGTAGTGCTGATGTAAAAAGCGCAATTGACTGCTTTCATCTCCCCTCCCCTTTTTAAATCTTTCGATTGCGAGTTGTAACTCTTCTAGGTCAACCGGTTTGAGCAGATAATCTAGAGCAGCGTATTTAATTGCTTTAATCGCATATTGATCATAGCCCGTTACAAAGATGACGTTGAGATTGGTATAATCAAAGGCATTTAAAATATCAAAGCCATCGCCATCTGACATTTCGATGTCCAGGAGGATGAGATCAGGCTGCTCTTGTTGCAACAATTCGATACCGGAACGAACGCCTTTTGCCTCTCCAATAATGCTTACCTCTTCACAAAAGTCAACCAGCATTTTGCGGAGTACATTTCTACTCTGACGTTCATCATCAATAATAACCGCTTTAATCATTTTTTTTGAATTGAATGGGAATGACAAAATGAGCTTGAGTGCCAATAACTTGTTGTTTGGCATTGTAGCGATTGGAAAAATTAAACGTTGCTTGGTGATTATTGTTGTTTTGATTCAATAGCTTGATTCGGTTTTCAATAATGGAAAGTCCTCTCGATTGGTGTTTAGCTTTGCTGGATTTGGAGTCTTTGGCTTTGATTCCGATACCATTATCTTGTATCATGACCTCAATCGTTTGTTCTTGCTCTGTAGCCAAAATTTGAATGTCAATTTGTCCTTGATAAGCGATTTTTTTAAACGCATGCTTGATAGAATTTTCAAGAATGGGCTGCAACAATAGTGGAGGAATGAAGTAGTGATGAACGGGAATTTCGGGAGCTATTTCAATCTGTACTTTAAAACGATCGTCAAAGCGCAATAGTTCAAGATCCAGGTAGGCCCGAATAAAACGGATCTCCTCCGCAATTGAAATGTACTCCAACTTCGAATACTCCAAACTGTTTCGCATCAATTTAGAGAACTTAGACAGGTATTGATTGGCTTTCTTGACGTCTTGATGAAAGATAAAACTTTGAATCGAATTGAGAGAGTTGAATATAAAGTGAGGATTCATTTGATTGCGCAGTGCATTGAGTTCCGCTCCCTGCAATTTTCGCTTTTGATCTTCTTGGCTCTGAATGGTACGAATGCGAAAAAAAACGCCCGCCCCAATTAAAAAAATGAGGAAGAGCAGCGCAAGCACTCGAAACCAAAGCTGATCCGAAAAGTGGGGATGAATGGTAAACAAAACACTTGCGGTCTCTTCACTCCAATGACCATTTTTATTTTGGGCAGCTACTTTGAACCTGTAGTTTCCAGGGGCCAGATCCAAAAAACGCATACTCCGATTGTCCGTATAATACCAATCTGCCTCAACATCGTCTTGTTGCAATTGGTAACGATAAAAATCATTGCTTGCTGATTTTTTGAAACTCAAACCCAAAAAATTGAAGATCAAATCGTTTTCGTCGTACCGCAGCTGAATATCCGCTCTATCCTCGATGGCTTGATCCCCCACCAATATCTCTTCAATTCTAATCAGGGGAGAGATGATACTTTCCCTGATCTCCTCAGGACGAAAATAGTTGATGCCTTCATCCGTAGCGAGCCAAAGGTGTTCTTTCCAAATCACTACATCATTGATGAAGTTGCTGATCAAACCATCAGATACAGAAAAACTAGAAATGGATTGGAGCCGAATGCCTTGTTCCTCATAACGAAAACGAACTCGGTTCAAACCTTTATTGGTTCCCGCCCACAAAGTAGAGTCATTTTCTAAACAGATACTATTGATAAAATTACTACTCATTCCATCTTCCCTTGACAACTGTTGATAGTGTTGACCATTTTGGAAGACCAAGCCATTGCCAATGGTCGCAATCCAGAGTTTCTGTGCGTCCAAACAGATCATGTCATTCACTCGGATATTCAATAGGGAGGTCGTATCCTTATGAGGAATATTTGATAAGAGTTCACCAGAGTTCAGGCGATATATGCCGTCCAGTCCGCCCATAATTAAGGTATCTCCCAGCTCTTCAACACAGTTGATTCGTAAATTGAAAAGAGGATTATCCTTCTTATTTTTGAAAAAGGGATTGGCGTCTTTGTAGGCATTATTATACGTAGAGAAAAGGAGATGATCTCGCTGAGGCTTCGTGTAAACGGAATAACCTACCCCAGTCGTAGTATTACAATAG
>JBCCSR010001057.1:0-2683 GCA_039199865.1 Bacteroidota bacterium | reverse complement strand
CCTGTAAGTTGGGATTTGAGAAGAATTGAAAAGGCAGGTTTCGAGATCAACACCGTTGAGAATGTTGGTATCCACTACAGTAAAACCATTGCCGCTTGGTACAAAAACTGGATGAGCAATAAAGAGAAATGTATTGCGAAATACGGTGAAAAGACCTTTAGAATGTACCAAATCTTCTTAGGTTGGTCAACGCGCATTGCGGCCATCGGTGGTTCTTCGGCTTATCAGATTGTTTGCCATAAAAATGCCAACTACGTTGATCGGACCCGTTACATCGGTAAAATGGCCTTGGGAGAAACCAAGAAATTCGATAACACCACCTCTGTTATTTCCGACCAAACGACGAGCAATGTGATGACGGAATACGAAACAAGGAAGAAAAAAGAAATGGTTAAGTCCTAGTCTTTAACCAATGAATGATATCGTGATCCTGAGCTTTTCCAAAAGGCTCGGGATTTTTTTTGATCTGCTTTTCTGAGCGAGTTCATTGCCTCCCGAAATCAATTGTCTGTCTCATAGCATTAGTGATGCTCTAGTTCTTTTGGGAGAGGTCAACTTTGGTTGACTTTGTTTTGCGGGCAATACTAAGCAATTGAAGTAAAGGAAAGATCGCAGCTAAAATCGCTTTCTGCCGATTGTGCTGCACCACCAACCAACAAAAAACGCGAAGCTGAATGTTCAACTTCGCGTTTTTCCAATTTGTTGGGAAGAACCTATTTCCGCTTGGTTCTGGAAAAGAGCGTTACCTCCTTATTGAATAGGAAGCCCATGATGACGCCGACCCAGGAATTGTAGGAGTGTAAACCGTCGTAATACTCTGGTGCCATTTTGCGCAACTCAGGCAACCGACTTCCAGGGATGGTTGGAAAATCGTGGTGTTCGTTGTGATAGCCCACATTGAAGGTAATCATATTGAGAGGTCCGTAATAAGAATAAGTCTCTTGTCCTTCTTCAAACACATAATGCTCGGAGATGAAGTGTCCAGCGGTAGGATGAATGCTTCCGGCAAAAAACAGAGACAATAATAAGAACAACAAACCAGACCAACCAATCAAGGGGAGAATAATGGCCATTGCAGTCAATTGGAAAATGATGTTGTACACTTGCCATTTGTCCAATTTGATGGGCTTGACAAAAATGGGGCGGAAGGCGTAGGCAAAAATTTGGTTGACAAACCAAAACATCTTACCAATTACTCCTTTAAAGGTATTGGCTTCCGCAACGGTTGGAATATCCGTATCAACACCGTCTTTCCCTTGATCCCAATGATGCATGGCGTGATAGAGTTTAAATGAGATCGCGTAAGGAAACACAATGGGCAAGTTGGCGAAGAGCGCCAAAAAGTTATTGTGTTTTTTGGATTTGAATGCCAAATTTTGCGTAATCTCATGAATGGCCAAAAACAGGGCGGAGGCAATGGTTGCGCCAACCACATAAGTGACCAAAAGGAAGGGAAGCCAAGACATTTGATGCGCAAAATAAGCGACAACAAGTTGGGTGATGACCAAAAAGGCTGTCACATATTTCAGTCGTGGGTTGACACCAAATAATTTCTTGACCTCTGGATATTTCGCCAAAATATCTTTTCGGCGTTGAAAATGGGGCTCACGATCGTCAACCCAGTAGAAGTCATCTCTGCGCTTTTCTATCGTTTTTCCTGTTGTAGTTTTACTTTGAGAAACCATAATGTATCGTTTGAATTGATCAACTTTCCAAATGTAACGCAAAAAAGATACAAATCGTTGACATTCACCGTTTTTTACCGAAATATTACTTTTCACGGTAACGGAAAAAGCCCCACAAAAATACGGTAAAGCCCCTTCAATAACAAATTCGTTGGTCCAATTGCCCTATAGAATGAATTGATTGGACTTTGATAGGATTGATAAAAGGAGAAGCGGGTTAGGATAATCCCAAAAAAGAAAGTTAGCCCTTGCAAAGCGGGATACAAATCCGTAACTTTGCTCTCGCTTTTAAAAAATATTCATTTTTGTAAGCATCGGGCCTATAGCTCAGTTGGTTAGAGCACCTGACTCATAATCAGGTGGTCCCAGGTTCAAGTCCTGGTGGGCCCACTCTTTTTTGTTGCGTCGCGTTGCATACGGTAACATATCGTCTTATTTTCTCGCCAATTATTTTTGTACCTACTATTTACCCAATAGTTTTTTACGTTTTACAAGAGATTGTTATATCCTTGAATAAATGTTAACTCTTGGTTATCTTTATAATGCATGTACGAGATATAACGTTAATACCAATGCCCTTTGAAGAAATAAAAAACAGGATTAAGGTGTTAAAAACGCAACTAACCTTGATTTAATTATTTCCTGCGCATTTTAGAGAAAAACTACGGGAGAATCATAAAGTGACCGTTGAAGAAAGAGTGAATGAAATCCTCGATGAGATCAACAGCCCAAGGGATAAGCTAGATGAATGGTTTTAGACTAAAAAATGAACGCATTATGGAAGGTAAAATAATAATCGATCCGAAAAACGTAATCGCTTCAACTGACGAAAATTTGAAAGCCCTGAAAGATGGAATTGACATTAATAAATTAAGCCAAGAATAGAAAAATGAATTGTTGAACGATCTAGACGATCTAGAGGCCGCTTTTTCAATACCGTCAGAGGAGTCGTCCTTGCAGATCTCTGCTTCGATGCATCTAGGGAGTGAGCTGTCTGG
>JBCCSR010001056.1:0-2685 GCA_039199865.1 Bacteroidota bacterium | reverse complement strand
GATCAGATCAACAATCAGGCTGCTATCTGGGAGGCCTTGCGTTTGTTTCGTTCAGAATATCGACAAATGGGCTGGATGCTGGAGGATATGGATTTACCTCAACTGGATTGGGCAGATCCCCATCGAGTCCCCGATGAGTTGGAAATCAAACTGTTGCATTTACTGGTCGATATGGATGGTGATTTTGAGATGGAATGGTTGCCCCAAGAAGGAGAAAGGCATTTGTTGTCCAGGGCCATTTATTTGCGTTTAAAGATTTTGGGTCTGAATGAGCAAGTCCGGATTGATGCGCCCTTTTCTAGTACGATTGTGGAAGAAAAGATTCGTCCACTGCGACATTGGATGGGATTACAGGACGATCTGATTAAGATGGTCAATTTGATCGGAAACGTTCCGGCCCTCATTCGTACGGTTTGGCAATTGGGAGCTTTGGATCGACAGGTTGTCTGTTTTAAGTACCAGCCTCTAGAAACTTTTGATCCGGCTTTCGCCAAAAAAGTGGGTGCTGAATCAAGTCAGCAATTGAAACGTGAAGATGAGGAATTGGAAAAGATTAGCCAAGCAGCGGAGGCGCTTATTCCCAAAAAAGAGAAAGCTAAATTGCGCAAAACCATTTCCAAACAACTTCAAAGACAAAGTGAATCCGAGCAACTGCGTGCGCAGATTAAAGTCATTTTATCTGACATGCAAAAGGAGCTGAACGAACAATTGCAGGAGGGGAGTCAGTTTGAAAAACAGATTCAGCTTTTGCAAACGCAGATTGTAGATGAACAGCGGAAACACGATCATTTAAAAGAGGATCTCAAAGCACTGAAACGGCAAGAAAAACAAATGAAAGGTTGGTTGGATCAGAGAGATCAACTGGAAAAAGAAAGGCAGAAAAAAGAACGGGAAATTGATCCTCAAGTGAATTATCAGCAGGAGTTGGCCTTACAAATTAGCCTGTTGCAGCAGTTGATCGAGAAACAAAATCAAGCGGATGATGCTCTAAAACATCGTTTTCAAGTGCCCATACAATCGGCACAAAAAAAAATACAAGTCCTTCAACAAAAAATAAAAATCAAGCAAACGCTTACTGAACTAGCACAAAAGCGTAGGACAATCCAAGATCAGCTACAACAATTTCCAGCCATACAAACAGAAATTGAGGCAACAAAAAAGCAGATTGATGAACTGGGCGCCCGCTTGAAAACACAAAAGCGAAACTTGTCTAAACTCAACAAGCAAAAAGAACAAGAACAAAAGGCTTTTGCCGAGGCTCGCTCGCAGGCTCAAAAAGCCATTCAAAAAAAGAAAGCCAAGTTTGACGATATTTTGGAAAAGCTCAACAATATTCCTCGTCGATTTCGTCGAGAACTTAGTAAATACCTGGCCCCAGATTTTTACCAAACGGTCAGTCGTGAGTTACTTGATCGACAAAACAGCACCTTTTTTGATCGGCAATTACAGAATCGATACAATCTCTTTTTGATCCGTTTGATCCAGTTGCATCAATGGACGAGTGGCTATTACAATGGAATGTTGGATAGCGATCTCGGTGAACGAACCTTTAACTCCATCCGAGAGATTGATGAAGACCTCAAGTCACTCAAACTTCGATTTGTGCTTTATCAGATTGATGCGCAAAAAGGTACTTGGTTACTCAATGTGCGGTACTTTTTCGATGAGATGATTGCTTCTTTGGATTCGTTTCAACAAAAGCCGGATTTTGATACGGTCGTGACCACTTTTGAAAAAGAAATCAATGACAATCCAAAAATAAGAAGCAAAAAAAAGGAGTTTGATCGTCAGTGGCGAAAAGCCATTAGAGAAACCAAACAGGATTTAAAACAAAATGTCGTTCGTCGAATCTACTTTGGCATCCGCAGTATTGCTCGCTCGATTGTGAGAGGAATCAAACGCATCATCGGCTTGATTTTTTCTGGCATCAAAAAGCTGTTTCGCTTGTTGCGCAACTTTGTCCATTTGCTTTATCGAGAAATTCGCGAAGGGCTGAGAAAGTTTAGTCAAGGCATTGGCTTTCTCTTTGGTAAACGTACCATTAAGACCAATACTCTGCAAGGCAACTTGGCATTGATTACTCGCTACGATTTCGATTGTGATGTGATTAGTATTGCAGATACTAAAAACCCTACTTTGTTTAAACAGCATATTGCCAAAAATTACGAAGTAGTCCACAATCTCGATTTTGCTTTGATGTTGGTGGGAAAAGTGATTGATTGGGTATTTAAATTTACCTTGTTTGGTTACGCGGGTATTCTGATTCGGATTGGTTTGTTTTTTAGAAGATTGGCAAGGAAGTTTATTCGGAAAGGGCTGTTCGGTTTGGGTTTGAAGTTGTTGGGTTGAAAGAAAAAGGGACGGGAAGGATAGGAGCGTATGGAGGAGGAGAATACAGCCCGCCCGTAGGGCGGGCTCCCACCCTCCAGGCGACCCCCACAGCGCCACCCCTTCGCCGTTTTTCACACCGGGCAAAAAACGGCAACCCAAACCTAGGTTGTTGACCACCTATTTTGTTCCAAAAAATCTGACAATTATCCCATGGTACCGTAAGGACTTGTCGAATTACTTTTACACTTACTTAGACGCACGACCCTCCCAAATTCCATAAATATTGAGGTAGAAATTTTCTTCCAAAGTCATATTTTTATTTTTGTATGTATGTTTTGTTGATTATCAATGATT
>JBCCSR010001055.1:0-2685 GCA_039199865.1 Bacteroidota bacterium | reverse complement strand
TGCTTCGATGGCAGCAAGGTTATTTTTAGTAAATACCTCCCCATTTTCGGGAGTCAACACAATTACAATATTGTCGTCTTTGGTATACTTCTCCTGCAAAGCATCAAAGGCTTCGAGCTCCGGATTGGATTCACTAAAAAAGACATGATAGTCTCCGTCAAACTCCATTTTTCCTTGTGACCCTAATCCCATGGCCAAAATAAGGGTGACAATCAGTACGGGCCATCTGAATTTAATGACTGTTTCGGCCCATCGTTGGGCAAATTGATTGGCAGATTTGCCAGCTTTTTTTAATGCGTTCATATTATTTCAAATTTTAATAATTGACCAGTCGTCTATATTTTAAATAAAAAATTAGGACAATGATTAGTAGTTCAGCCTACCTCCGCTAAGAGTGGCTGTCCAACCGTTGTAACGCTATTTTATTGGGTAAGTGCAAAGCTAAGTGGTATTCATGTCTGTGCTTTGCTCACGTTTTTAAAGAACAACGAAAGATCAATAAAAGTTGACCAGTCGTCTATATTTTTAGTAAAAAAAATTGGCTTTTCAGCCAACCAATTGTAAATCAACTATTTAGATAAAATTTGACGAATCATGTTCATCACATTTTCAATTGGATAGGAACTTTGTGATTCTTTCATTGAAATCATAGCTCCCTTCCCTGCGTTTTCAAAAAACTCAATTAAATCATGCACATTAATGGAAGGGTTGATTTCTCCCGCTTCTTGAGCCTCCAGGGCCACTTTGACCATTGGGGCGCGCATTTTAGCATGGATTTCGAGGATGGCTTTTCTAATATTTTCATTGTGCTCTGACATTTCTGAACTTAAGTTACAAGCCATACAACCTTTTTGACAATTAAAAT
Organism: Bacteroidota bacterium; assembly: GCA_039199865.1. Classification (GTDB taxonomy): domain Bacteria; phylum Bacteroidota; class Bacteroidia; order Chitinophagales; family Saprospiraceae; genus JALZUU01. Next base: position 1,820 of record JBCCSR010001055.1, on the reverse strand, counting down.
CCTCTTTGAGGGTCTGAATTCGATGCTCATAGACATTGAGTAATCTTTGCTTTGCCGAAGAAGAAGTATCCTCTAAAATCCTTACCATAGGTACAAACTCTTCGTCCGCATATCGATGAATGGCCTTTACGGCGAAATCTTCCTTGCTCTTAAAGTAAAAATAGAAAGACCCCTTGGGAATGCCCGCTGCACGGACGATATCGTTTACACTAGTACCATTATAGCCCTTTGACCATAGGATTTCCATCCCCTTTTCCAGAAGATGATCTAGCTTGGCTTCTCCTCTTTGCGTTTTAACCATTTTATTGGGTTTGGTGTGAACTGATGACCACTCGTCTAGTAATACAAATTTTCAGCAAAAAAGTTTATCAACTTATGGCTATGTTTATTTTTTGCTTTCAAAGAGCAAAGGGTTCCTTTTTTATTTAGACAAAGCTACTTTTGAAGTACCTACTTGGTCACTAAGGACTAATGAATTGCTAAAGTGCAAAACGATAGTTTTTAAGCCTGCACCGGAGTGCTCCTCTGTTTTAACAATAATTCTCAGCCTATTTTGTGTAGAATTTTCAGATAAGTTTCGGGCTCTGGACGAACGCGATAATTATCGGTAAAGTCTGCAAATTGGATAATGCCTTGCGCATCGGTAATGATCAAGGTCGGTAAGACATTGTCACGGGTATACCCTAAGAGTTCTAGTCCAAAAGGCGTTCCTTTTTCATTAAAAACTTTTAATTTTTTAGCTACCTCAAGGGATTCATCCAACAAAAAATGAGCGGGAACATTGAGCTGAAGCGCCAAAGACTTTGTGTGACTAGAGCTTTGTGGACTAATAAAAACCAATTGGGCACCATGCTGAGTTATGGTCCGATATTGAGCAGCTAGTTCCTTGATCTGTCCCATACAAAATGGACACCAATTGCCTCTATAAAATAAAAAAATGGTCGGTTGTTGGAAAAAGCTAGAAAGCAAAACCCGCTCTCCTTCCACATTGGCTAGTACAGCATCCGGCATGGCTTTGCCCACTTGGAGAAAATTATTATCGCGCCCCGTCAGCTCAGTGGCCCAATAGGTGTAGATCAACAAGCCCAGTAATAAACCCAAATTCATGTACAGCGCCATAGGTGGACCTTGTCCTTGAAACATGGCATAATTGACGCCAATAGTACCCAACAACGCAGGCAAGGAAATCCAGATCATGTGTCGGGAAGTTCTCGGGACGTCGAGTAGCAAAATCCAACCAAAATACAAGAGGATCATGCCTACGGTCAATGCATTTGACCACCAAATCAGGGTTCCACCATCAGTGTAGAGCTGATAGGCAATATAGACCGCGGACAAAAGAACCATCAAAATGAAAGCACTGATGAACAAGGCTTTTGCTCTAATCATGAAACGGAGTTCAATCAAACGCGTAATTTAATTGTTTCAAATAAAACATGCCAAAGTTGACAGATAAACATAGCGATGGCTGTCCATTGAAGACAGCCATCGATTTCTATTCCAGTTTACTAGCAAAAAATGTTCCTATTGGAATTCACTCTCTGGTCTTGGGAACTGAACATGTACTTTATCTAGGGAACGATCCAATGGAAGTTCATCCAATCGATCGTAACGGCGGGCATCAATCCAGCGGTGTGCCTCACCAAATAAAGAATACCTTCTCTGATACAATACTTCGTCAACGAGAGCCGCATCACTAGTTGCCCCAGTATAATCGCCAATACCAGCAGCATTACGGATGACATTGATGGCATTCACTGCCTCCGCATTATTGGACCCAATATTGGCCTCCGCATAAATGAGTATCAATTCCTCATTTC
>JBCCSR010001054.1:0-2687 GCA_039199865.1 Bacteroidota bacterium | reverse complement strand
GTTGCTTTCAAGGCCATGATCACTGGTGCTTTATTGTTTATTGGATCTTTACTGGTGGTAAATAATCAAATTAATATTGGTCAATTCGTTGCAACGGAGTTTAAGATCAAAATGACCACAATCTCCGCTGCAACGAATTGACCAATATTAATTTGATTATTTACCACCAGTAAAGATCCAATAAACAATAAAGCACCAGTGATCATGGCCTTGAAAGCAACCACACTACCCGCTTGAACAATCAATATTCGGAAGTGAGCCATTCTGGCATTTAACCAGTTCATGACTAACTCATTGGTCCGTCCTAAGGACAATCCATTTTGGTCTGACAATTTGAAGGTATGTTTAGCTCTTGCTAGTTCTTCCAACCAATGGGCTACTTCATATTTGTAATGACTTTCCTTCAGACTAGTTTTTAATCCCCCATAAGCTGTAAACCGAAAGATTAGGTATACGATCAGGATCAACACCATCCCGAAGATCACAAAGAAGGGATGATAGAAGGAGATCAGAACGATCCCAAAAACAATTTGTAAGACCGCTGTCGACACATCCATAAGAATCTTGGGGAGCCCTTTTTGGATGGTTAGGGTATCAAAAAATCGATTGACCAATTCAGGTGGATAGACTTCCTGAAGATTGTCTAGCTGAATCAGTGGAATTCGATAGGCAAATTCAAAAGATGATCGTGTAAAAATTCTTCTTTGGATAGTCTCTGTAACGGTCAGTTGCATTACCTTGAGAATGCCGGTCATAGTCGTTCCGACAACAACAACAGCAATCAAGACGTAAAGAGAAGTAGAAATAGCTCCTCCGGCGATCAAACTGATAATTGCCTGTATACCAAGTGGTAAACTCAAAGTGATGATTCCCGATAGAATGGCATAGAAATAAACAAAGTAGATTTCTCGCCGATCCAGTTTCAGAAGACTCCAAAATCGTTTAATAGGTGTCCATGGACTCATAGCACAATAAATAATAGCATTACTACTACACGAACAAGCAAGACTAAAATTGGTTCTTGACCGTCGTCTTTTTACAAAGGGAAATTCATCTTTAGGCAGATGGTTCAGGATTGGCGGGTGTTTCTTCTTCAGTGCCGTACTCTGTTTCTACGACTTTTGCATCATATCCTTGTTCTCGCAGCCATTTGGAATAAATGGCGGTGTAACCATGGGTGACGAAGACTTTTTCAGCTCCTGTAGCTTTGATGGTAGTATTCAGTCCATCCCAATCAGCGTGATCAGACAACACAAAACCTCGATCCACTGCTCTTCTTCTTCGTGCACCTCGCAATGTCATCCAACCAGAAGCTACCGCAACTGAAAAAGGTTGGAACTTTTTCTGCCATGAAGTTCCTAAAGCGGAACCTGGGCAAATTACCAATCCACCTTTATAATCTTGCTTTTTAAGATGTGCTCCAACTTTCCGTGTTGATTTCAGACTTATTCCTTGATTACGGATTACTTCGTTGGTATTCTCTACAGCGCCATGTGTAAAAACCGGTCCGATTGAATGATCTAGGTTCTGGATAATGCGTTGCGCCTTACCTAAAGAATAAGCAGTGATAATGGATACTTTACCCTCTTGCTGATTTTGTTGCCACCATTGATGGATATCATTAAAGATCTGATCCTGTGGTTTCCAGCGGTAAACGGGCAATCCAAATGTGGATTCCGTAATAAATGCATGACATTTAACCAATTCAAATGGCTCAGAGATGTTATCTGGTTCCACTTTATAATCTCCGGAAACTACCCAAACCGCTCCCTTATATTCCACCCGAATTTGAGCTGAACCGATAATATGCCCCGCAGGATGGTAGCTGAACTTCACACCATTAATGGTAACTGTTTCACCAAATTCCACAGATTCAATGCTAATCTTTTTCCCTAGTCGATATTTGATCACAGGTTTAGCAGCATGTGTACACAAATAGTGCTTATTCCCCCATCGGGCGTGATCAGAGTGCCCATGCGTCACTAAAGCCCGATTTACTGGGCGCCAAGGGTCAATGAAAATATCTGCTTGAGGGCAGTAGATTCCTTTATTTGTGAATGTTAAGAGCATCTATTTTCATTAATGATAAGAGATAAGCGCTTTTTTAACCTGCCTGTTTTCCATTGCGGGGAGGTGATGAAAGATGATTCCTTTGCTTCTCGTAATTTAAAATATTCAATTGTCAGTCTGCAATATTCAATTAATGCTTCCTTTCGGGAGATGTTCAATCGAGGGTAAAAAATCACTACCTCTTAACAGGATAAATTCCACATTTGATGTTTGATATTGGACATCTGATATTAAATATTCAATCATTCCCTTTCCTTCCGGTAGATCGCCAACCTGTAATCAATAAAAAAGCCGGCAGACCCTCATCAACCGGCTTTCGATCATCCACCTTCTGGGAGAAGGCAGATAAATCATCCATTAACCCCAAAAATGTTGTGCTATAAAAACACAGTATTCAAAGAACGTCTTGACTTTGAAATCTGTTTCCTGGATTTTTGGTGAATGTCCATCTTGTCTGGTAGACGACAAGCGCAAGGCTTACTCTTCTGTTTTGAAAAATTCGGCTTTACTGCTGTTTTCTGGTATCAAGGATTGGATAGCGCTGGCAGCTTCAAAAGGCCGATCAGTGGCCAGGATATCAGCACCGTGTTCTAAACATTCGCGATAGACGCGCGGAC
>JBCCSR010001053.1:0-2688 GCA_039199865.1 Bacteroidota bacterium | reverse complement strand
TTGAATGTGAATCAATTCCAGGGAGTAAAATAAGGAATTCTTCGATTCGCGAAAATAAGCATTATGTATGTAAACCCTTCGCGGTTCTTTGACAAACTGATTGCCCTGCTGCTTTATTGTACGACCATTGCAATAAAAAGTGTTCGAAATCGGACACAAATCGTTCAATAACGAACAGTTTTGGCCAAGAATAAAAAGTAAAAATAAATCATAAAATATTGATTATCAATTATTTATTATTAATGGCACAGGCATTGATATTCATTTGTCAGAGATCATATACTATTCAACCAAAACGTCATCATCATGATCGGTAATTACATCAAAATCATCCTTCGCAATCTTCAACGCAATCGGTTTTACTTTATGATTAATGTATTGGGCTTGGGCATTGCATTGGCTTGTTGTATCATTGCCTATTTGAATTATGCTTTTGATCGGGACCACGATCGCATGCACCAAAACATTGACGATGTTTTTAGAGTCGTATCGATCAAAGAGAGCAACAAACAAAATCATGGCTTTAGTCCCCATCCGCTTGCTCAATTGCTTCCCCAAGACATTCCAAATGTCACCGCGGCCACTAGCCTCAATACGCAAAGCACTACGGTAAAGTATGAAGATCAAATTTTTAGAGAGTGGATGCGATTCACTGATCCCGAATTTTTTAACTTTTTTACCATTTCTTTTTTATACGGAAGTGCAGAAGCCATCAAGCATCCCGACCAAGTGATTCTACATGAACCCGTTGCCAAAAAATATTTTGGAGACAAAAATCCCGTAGGCAAAAAACTGAGCATTCACGTCGGAGAAGACTACCAAAGAGAAGTGGTGATTGGAGGGGTGGTTAAGGAATTGCCTCAAAACAATAGCATCGGCTTTGGGCTATTGTCACACATCGACAACTACTACATCAACAATCAAAGATGGGATCTCAATAACTGGGACTTCTTTGCTAGCGCTACTTTTGTTCGCTTAAAAAACCCCAAAGAATATACTGAAGTTGGCGAACAAATGAACCGTTACGTAGCTGTACAAAACTCCGTTCGCCCCGATTGGAAGTTATCGGGTTTCTTTCTCGATCCAATGACCGAAACGGCCCACAATGGTCGATATTATCGATCCAATCATTTGCATCAAAGTTTTCCATCCGCTGCGGTTTGGGGACCGGGGCTGATGGCCATCTTGCTGTTGATCACTGCTTGCTTAAACTTTGCCAATACCTCTATTTCCCTTTCCGGAAAACGACTAAAAGAAATGGGCGTACGAAAAGTGATGGGCAGTACGCGGTATCAATTGATGTTCCAACTCCTCAGTGAAAGTCTCGTGATTGCTTTTATTGCCCTGTTGGCAGGAATGGTCATTGCCGATTGGTTGCTTCCCATTTATAATGCCATGTGGCCCTATCTTCATCTGACTGCCGACTACTTGTCTAACCCTCAACTCTTGGCTTTTATGCTTGGGACGCTCCTTGTGACTACCTTTTTGGGAGGAGCCTATCCAGCTTTTTATATCAGTTCGTTCAATCCCGACAACATCTTTAGGGGAAGTGTGAGGTTTGGGGGAAGCAACTTATTCAGTCGATTCCTTTTAGGGGTTCAGATCAGTATTTCTTTGATCGCCATTATTGGAAGCATTACTTTTTACCAGAATGCGGAATTCCAAAAAAATGCCGATATGGGCTACAATCGGGAGGAAATGATTGTGGTGCCCATCGATGGAAAGGCCAGCTTTGAAAAATTGCGCAATGCAATTAGCCAGCATCCGATGATCGAACGCGTGATCGGGACCAGAGATCATCTGGGTTCGCGCTACTTTTACACTAGCATTGTTTCCCAAGAAGAAGAACGGGAGGGGGCAACCATGTTGGTGGGGAAAGAATACCTCGATATTATGGAATTCAAATTGGCGGAGGGACGGCTACTCAATCCAGAATTGAAGAGTGATTTTTACAAGGCCATTATCAATGAAAAATTGCAAGAAGAGTTTCAGTGGGACAACCCTATTGGAAAAATCTTGTCTATTGATACCACACAGTATACCGTTGTTGGCGTCGTCGAAAACTTTATCCAAGACAATTTCATGAATCCCATTGAGCCGATCCTAATGCGTTTTACCGAAGAGGAACGATACCTCCATCTTCTGGCCAAAACCAAGACGGGACAATTGCTGGACGCCAACAAATACATAGAATCAGAATGGAAAAGTCTATTTCCTTTTAAAATTTATAGTGGCTATTATCAAGACGAAATCTTTGCAGAAGGTTTGATGATCAGCAAAAACGTCAGAGACCTGCAGCTTTTCTTGGCCATTATTGCTTTATTGTTGACGGCAACTGGACTGTTGGCTTTACTGACGTTGACCATTCAAAAAAGACAAAAAGAAATTGCCATTCGAAAAGTGCTTGGCGCTTCTTTGGGCAATATCTCATTTTTGATCAATAAAAATTACATTATCATTTTGATCTTCGCCCTCATTGCGGGCTCTTGGGTAGGTGGATTTATCTCTCAAACCCTAGTGGAAAGCATCTTTGATATTACCATGCCTTTTGAGCTCAACATTAGTCTCTTTTCCTCTGGCATCCTTTTCATCATCGCTCTGCTTACTATCTTGATAAAGATTTATGAAGTTGCTTACTCTAATCCCGCAGAAGTGTTGAAAAAAGAATAAACCCTCATTTTTGAATTT
>JBCCSR010001052.1:0-2690 GCA_039199865.1 Bacteroidota bacterium | reverse complement strand
GGATTAACGACCCTTGCCTCAGACGTTTCCCTTCCATTTCCTTTCGTGACCAATTGTGTGACCATTCGTGGCACCCTCATTATTGATCGTCCTGTAACTTTTTTTGGTGGCCCTTTTGGCACAACTGTTGACGTTTTTATGGGCGCTGGTGCTCATATCATTGTTAGACCTGGTGAAGCGCTACTTGGCCTAGCTATTTTCTCTGGGGCCTCTATTCGTGCTTGTGAAGGAACAATGTGGAGGGGAATAACCGTTGAAAATGGAGGGCAACTCTTTTTTGAATTTTCTGAAATTTCAGATGCACAATATGCCATTGAAGCTTTAGACGGTTCAAGGTTTTTTGCTGGTCGAAATATTTTCAACAATAACTACGTGGGGATCTTCACCCCAGTCTCTACAGATGGTGTACAAGTTATCACTTTAAGTAATTCTATCGTAGGGAATGAATTTAGTACCAATACTAACCTTTTGCCTCCTTTCGCTAGCCAAACTCCTGCTCCTGGTGACCGTAGCTTTGCCGGTATTTTCATCAACGATGCAATAGGCTTGAGTGTAGGAAATGCAAATGATGCCAACCTCCCCAATACCTTTTTAAATCTCCGCAATGGTATTATCGCCAATCGATCGGTCATGGAAATATACGATGCGAATATCAGTACAGCCCAAATGAACTGTCCAATAGATGAGCTAAGCAGCAATTTTTTTGACTTGGATCACCTCAACGGTTTTGGTGTTTATGCCGTTGATTGTCCAAATGTTCAACAAAGAAATTGTATCTTGAATCAATGCTGCTTTGGAACCTACGTTGAATCTACGGATGTCCTCAATCTTGAAGGAAATGATTACCAAGAAGACATTACCTACGGCATTCGGCTCAATCAGGTAGGCAGTTTCTTTACTCAAAATACCATTGTGAATAATCAACTCAAATGTAAATTTCGGGGCATCGAAGCGTTCAACGCCATCTTTCCTAAGGAGTTGAATATCGACAACAATGTCAAAATCCAGATGACGGGGGCACGGAGTAAAGCCATTAGCCTGGAGAATGTAGTTAGCTCACCGTCTAGTTTTGTCACCTTACCTCAGATAACCAATAATGTAATTGAGCTCAAAGAGGGTGCAGGAGAAGTCAACGGTATCCATGTCAATATCTCTTTCCATACACAAATAATCAACAATCAAATTACCGGAGAAGATCCACCCTCCGACTTTTCCGACTACATGCTCATCACTGGCAGCCAAAGATGTGCATTTTACAACAATACCGTCAGCGGTACTTCCAATGGCGATGCCGGAATGCGGGTCATCAATAGCTCAGACAATGATTATTGCTGCAATGTTTTTAACAAGTTGGAAGATGGGGTCATTTTCTCCGGCGACTGCGATGATACTCAATTTCGGCAGAGCCGCTTTACAGGACCTTTTAGTCATGGGTTGCGTTTAGGGGAATCTACGCTCACTGGTCAACAAGTGCATGCGGGGAATTTATGGGAAGGCACTTTTAGTACTCTTGGGGCAGTTCATCAGGATCCTTTTCCAGAAAATATTTTAGCCTCTCGTTTTATTGTAGACCCGCAAGATGCAAATAGTAACACCCTACCTACTTTTATGGCTGCATCCAATAATTGGTTTTCAATCTTTCCTGGAATCACCCCTTTTTGTGCTACCAAACCAGAGTGTGGTATCCCTTTACCCTCTCCCGTAATCAGCCCTAGCGATCTTTACATTGCTGAAGGTGGGAACAATAATTTAAGACTTGGAGTCCTTTGGGAAGGAGAAAAAAGGCTTTTACAGAAACTGGTGGATCATCCTGAGCTATTAGGGCAAAGCACAGAAATCGATGATTTTCACACCAATAAAATCAACCAAAGTCAGGGGCTATTCAACGCAGTTCAGAAGGATATTCAGGTGCTTTTCCAAATTAATGAGCAAACGGCAACAGACATGGCGCAACAATACCATGATATTGAGCAAATATTGCTGAGCGTCCAACAAAATGATTTATTGCTGATGACGGCTGGTGAAAGCGAAAGAGAAATACTAATTACTACAAAAGAGGCTTTGCTCACTGACTTAAAAAATGTTTTGATCTTGTTACACGATAAAAAAGAAAACATCAATCTACAAAGGCAACAAAATGCAATTCAGGCTCAACTAGACAATAGCGTAATCAATGGTATTGAAATTTATGAAAGCAATGAAAAGACGGTTAATAACATTTATTTAAAGTGGATCATCGATGACAATTTAGCATTAACTGCTAATGAAAAAGTACTCTTGGAGAGTATTGCCGAACAGTGTCCGTTGGATGGAGGAAATGCAGTTTTTACCGCTCGAAGTTTACTCAGAAACAAGATCAAAAACGTACATGTTGATAATGAAAGTAATTGCAGTACTCTTTTACGAAATCAACCCAAATTTCATTTACAAAATGAACAAGTGGACACGCATGTGAAGGTTTACCCAAACCCCGCAAGCGATTTCCTTAATATTGATCTTAATGCTCAATCTATTAATAATGTCTTTATGAGGGTATACAATACGCTTGGTCATATCGTAATGGAAAAGACCATAACACCTGGCAACAATAGATTAAACCTCTCTGCTTTAAGCAATGGAATCTATTTAATCAATGTCGTTTTGGATCATACGTTGATTGAAACCGAGAAAATAAGTATTTTAAGATAAGT
>JBCCSR010001051.1:0-2691 GCA_039199865.1 Bacteroidota bacterium | reverse complement strand
TCTCCGGACAGTTTAGATTTAGTAAAAACATAGCATTGGTCTTAGAAAACTTTTTGATTCCAAGTCGAAATGATGATGTTTACGTGGCGAATTATGGATTTCGATTTTTGACGCGCGCTGCCAGTATCGATTTTGGCTTTCTCATCACCTCTGGGATCACTGAGTTTTTTCCTCTAGGTATTCCCTTTCTCACGGTAGTGATTCCTTTTGGAAGACGCTAGGCACCATAAAATATTTTCATTTAGAAGCAGGGTAGGAGGGGCTGGATGCGTCTTAAATAAAAAGGAAGCGGAAAGCCTAAAATTGCTTAATTACTTGTCCATTCATAAGTGTCATTGAACAATGGGCTTAGAACACTGAACCTGTAAAGGAATTTAAACTGCTCAATTGCTATGGAGAGATACTTTCGCATTCATGTGGTACTACTGTCTTTTATTTTTGTTTTGGGCCCCAAGCCCGCCAAAGCACAACTCGAAGTGCTACTCGATTTCTTGATTTACGATTATGGAATTCTTTTCGGTTTTGAAGGCGAACCGGGCGCTTTTGACATCGATTTTACCACTTATCCTTATCAATACGATGATGTTGGGCTCTACCTCTTTCCCGATGAGATTGGCCGTCGAATGAATACTTACGTTGATTTTCGCTATCAAAGCAATGAAGACGATGTTGCTGGTGGCTGGATGCAAGTAAAATTTTCCCCCATTTCTACCATTACCATCGACATCAACCATCTTCAATTGTACGAGAGCGTTTTTGCTCAGGATGGCTTTCGGTATTCGTTTACCAATTTTTCATTTCAGTACAATCGTGTTCGAGGACCACGGTTCCATTTTTGGTGGAGTCTGGGGGTGACCCGTTTTGGGGGCAACGTAGATGATACTGAGGTGGGAGGAAGTTTGGGCATTGGTGCCACTTATTACATTCGAAAACCCGTAAGTCTTTACACTGATTTTCGCTGGAGTTATTTTCCAAATACATTGGGGACCACTGGGGTTTATGACATTCGTGTACAAACCCATCACAAGCAATTTACGGTCTACGCTGGGTTGAATATTTTGGATGGGGATTTCGACTGGTTGAGCTGGTCTCTGGGAGCAGGGATACATTTTTAGGATGGTAACCTTTGAGAGTAGAAGGAAGGACAGCAGCGTAAAAAAGATGGTTGGAAATTGTTTTGTTCCCACTGCAAAATAGAACGGGCTTTGCAATGGGAACATCAGTTGAAATGCTAAGAGCAGTTGGCTAATTCTGCTCCATGGCAGCAATGCCGGGCAGTTCTTTTCCTTCCAAAAATTCCAGCATGGCCCCACCACCGGTGGACACATAACTGACTTCATCGGCTAGTCCCAATTGATTGACTGCTGCGACGGAGTCGCCACCACCTACCAAAGAGAAGGCACCTTTTTTGGTGGCTTTGGCTACTGCTTTGGCAATGGCTTGAGTCCCTTTCGCAAAAGGTTTCATCTCGAAAACGCCCATCGGCCCATTCCACAAAATGGTTTTGGACGTATCAATGAGCTCGGCAAATTCTTTTTGTGCTTTTTCGCCAATGTCGAGTCCCATCCATCCTTTTCGAATGCGACTGCTGTATTTGGTCTCCTTCTGGGCTTGCGCCGAAAATTCATCGGCAATGACTGAATCCTTGGGCAAAAGAATTTTTACGCCCTTCTTTTCTGCCTGTTTCAATAACTTGAGGGCGAGTTGGAGGCGATCCTCTTCTACTAAAGAGTTGCCCACATTTCCTCCTTTGGCTTTGATAAACGTATAAGCCATCCCACCTCCAATCAAGAGCGCATCCGCAAATCCAATTAGCTTTTCTAAAAGCAAAATTTTATCGGAAACCTTAGCTCCACCAACGATGGCTGTCAAGGGACGTTCAGGGCTGTTGAGTACTCGGCTGGCATTCTCAATTTCCTTTTCCATCAAGAAGCCGAAGCACTTGGCGGTCTTTTTAAAATAGCGGGCAACGGTCGTGGTTGATGCATGTGCACGGTGAGCAGTACCAAAGGCATCATTGACGTAAATGTTGGCCAGGCCAGCTAATTTTTTGGCGAAAGCCTCATCACCTGCCGCTTCTTCCTTTTGAAAACGGGTATTTTCAAGCAAAAGGACTTCTCCGGCTTGTAGTGCCTTGGCCATTTTCTTTGCTTCCTTTCCAACGGTCTCTGGACAAAACTGAACTCGCTTGCGCAACTTTTTATTCAAGTGGCTTACGAGATGTTGTAGGGTAAACTTTTCTACATCAATGCTTCCATCCTCTTTGCGTTTTTTTTGAGGGCGACCGAGATGAGACATCAATATTACTGCCCCGCCGGCTTTGAGAACATGTTTGATGGTGGGGAGGGCAGCGCGGATTCGGGTATCGTCTGTAATCTTGAATTTTTTGTCGAGTGGTACATTAAAATCTACTCGGATCAAAACCTTTTTATTTTTGAAATTGAGGTGCATAAGGGTTGAATGGAATTTGGCTGCAAAATAATTGCAAGCTGTTAGAGGATAATATTAGCAATGAGAGCATGTAATGTTGTGAGGTCTTCCAAAAAAATCTGGTGAAAGCAATGTCAAGTTGAAAGACCAGAATGGAACAACCACGAATGAGTGCAAAAATAAAAAACACTGCTGGAATGCAGCAGTGTTTCGTTGAAATGATATTTCTTCACGCAAAAGATTTTAGGCAACTGCTTCTTT
>JBCCSR010001050.1:0-2692 GCA_039199865.1 Bacteroidota bacterium | reverse complement strand
ATCAGCAGGTGATGAAGTAACAGATCATCAAATAGCAACCTATCACAAAGACGGATTTCTGGTCATCGAAAATTTATTAGATCCAGAAGAAGTGAAGCAATTGTCCATTCGATTGAATACCTTTCAAAGTCTAAAACACTTGCCGAATGTCATTTGTGAAGAAGGAGGAGACATTCGTTCAATATTTGCGCCAAATCGGCATGATGAGCTATACGAACGGCTTTACCGTTTGCAACGATTGGTCGCCCCCACCCAACAATTGGTAGAGGAGGAGGTGTATCTCTATCAGTACAAGCTCAATTTGAAAAATGCATTTAGTGGAAAGGCCTGGGAGTGGCATCAGGATTTTGCCTATTGGCACTTGGATGATGGCGTACAGGAACCGAAAATGATTTCGGTCATGATTTATTTGAGCGATGTCCGATCGTATCAAGGCCCCTTGATGGTGATCCCAGGCTCCCATTTATTTGACGTGGTTCGGTTTCAGGATAAAGAACATTTGCGGGATGCAACCACTTTGCTCAATTCGCTGGGAGCAGACTTGAAATATACGGTTCATCAACATCAAATCGCCGAACTGGCTAAGCAAAACGGCATCAAAGTACTGGAATACCAGGCTGGGACAGGTATTTTTTTCCATCCCAATTTGTGCCATGCTTCTACGGGTAATATGTCTCCATTCAAAAGAGATACCTCCATCATCACCTACAATAGTGTAGCCAATCCGCCTAAACACCACAACCGTCCAAGTTTTGTTTGCTCGAATGATTATCGACCAGTCGCTTCCCTCAGTACGTCTTTGGTCAACGCTTATCAGTAGTGCAAATGTTTGTTCTTTGCTTCAACTCATTTACCACCTAGCTATCTTTCCTATGTTTAAATTAACGTTCAAAAACGTACTCTATTTGATTTTGTATTCCATTCCAAATACCCTGTTGACCTTTGGAATTTTATACATCATCAATAATGCACTTGCCGGGCAAGCAGGCTTTTTAGACGATTACATGGTCATTGTTTTTGTCTCTTTGATTGTCTATTGTTATTTGCTCAATATTTTATTCCAAAAGGGTTTGATTCGTTATACGCATGAAATTCTGTATGAAAACGAAAAACGCATTTTTAAAGAAATGATGAGTACCCCTTTGGCTGTATTGGAAAAATATGGTCCCCAAAGGTTTTACACTGCGGTGGAGGATTTGCGGGTCTTTGCTGGTTTGCCCGAAGCAGCGACCCACACCATCAATTCATTGATGATGGTTTTGTTGTGTGTGTTTTATCTTTTTACCCTATCGGTCTATGCCGCATTGATTGTGGTCGTTTTGATTATTGTGTTGGCTGTGGTTTATTTTTTGGTCATCAATACCATGTCGCATAAGATAGCAGATTTGCGGATGTACAATGAACACTACTACCAATATGTTCAAGATTTGATCAAAGGATTTAAGGAGTTAAAGATCAATAAGCTTCGTAGAAAAAACTTGCTGGGCAAATACCTCAATCCCAATCGGGAGGGAGCCAAGCAATTGGACTTTCTCATCAGCTTTATTTTTCTATCGATCAATTTCATTAGTCAGTACGGCTTGTACATGGTCATTGCGGCGATTCTTTTTATCCTTCCCGAAATGGGATTATTGGAAAGAGAAGATGTCATCGCTTACGTTGTTGTATTGTTGTTTATTTCGGGTCCGATCAATAATTTGATCAACATGCAAAACATTTATACCCGCTTTTTGATCGCCAACCGAAGAATCAAAACTTTTCTGGAGGATTTTAAAAATACTGATCCCTATCTTGGGGTAGAGACGGTGGTCAAGGACTTCAATGCTTTGGAGTTTGATGCCGTCCAGTTTTCGTATGTCAATGATGAGAAAGAAGCGAATTTTACTTTGGGACCAATCAATTTGAGAATTGAGCAGGGAGAGACCATTTTTGTAGTTGGTGGAAATGGCAGTGGGAAAAGTACTTTTATCAATACGCTTACCGGAATGTATCCACCTACCCAAGGAAAAATTATTTTGAATGATCAGACGGAGATCAATACGGTTGCAGCCATTCAGGATTTGACGGCCGCCATCTTTACGGACAACCATATCTTTTCCCACAATTACGATGATTACACGGTAGTCGACAATCCCGATTATCCGGAGTTGTTACAAACTATGAAAATGGACCAAGTCATTACGGATGATACCGAGGCATCGGCCAGAAGAAAATTTTCGAAAGGGCAAAGCAAACGGGTGTCCATGATTTTTGCTTTGTTAGAGGAAAAGCCCTTATTGGTTTTGGACGAATGGGCTGCAGATCAAGACCCCCATTTTCGACGCTATTTTTACGAAGAATTGTTGCCTCAACTCAAAGCAGCAGGTAAAACCATCATTGCTGTAACCCACGATGATGCCTATTTCAAGCACGCTGATCGGATCATCAAATTTGATTACGGAAAGATTGTCAAAGACATTCCCGTACGCGAAGAAGAAATGTTGGCTAGAGACCTATGGTACACGCCCCAAAAAGTATAGCTTATGAAACTGACGCTCCCTCAACAGGACATTTACTTCGAACAGCTCCTGTATCCCCATCAAGCCATTTACAATATTGGGGCTAAAATTGAAATCAAAGGCCCCATTGATTATGCTGTTTTTAAAAAGGCCTATCGTCGTTTGATTGATGATCATGACGCCGATCGTTCGGT
>JBCCSR010001049.1:0-2699 GCA_039199865.1 Bacteroidota bacterium | reverse complement strand
TTTAAAAATCTATTATGATAAGGGTAAAATTAGAGTCAACACGAAAGTCTTGAAAAATTCTAAAGCAACTGATCTAGAGATTTTGCATAAGGATGCATGGGGAGATGATGAGGGTTATAATTTTGACAATACCATCGGTAAAAAGAAATTTACACTGGAAATTATTGTTTCTGAGGGTCGACTGGAAGTAGTGTTGAATGGTTGGCAGCGTGCAGTTTACGACGGAATAGATATAGATCGATGGGGGATTTTTGAAAATTATTTTAAAGTGGGAAATTATTTTCAATCAAGAGACAAAGGGGCTTATGGGAAAGTGAAAATTTATGAGTTGGAGGTCAGCCATTGAGCCACCCATCGGCAGGCAATGCCAAAAGAGAACATGTCGTCTTTGATCTCTTGTGATCTGTAGGATGGATATCATTTCCGTTCTATTGCCATCACTGCTTTAGACTAAATTTAACGACATCTTGTAAATGCAAGTGCATCATTTGACTGGCTGCCTCGTCATTTTGTTCAATGATATATTGCAAAATCAATCGATGTTCGTTGATCACCTTTGCATCTTGTTCATTGGAGCAAACTTTCAACTCAACGTAGTTGGTAATAATGTTTGGGGTGATGATCGTCATTAACGAATTCAAGACAGAATTCTTACTGGCCTTGGTGATTTCCATATGAAACATCAAATCTTCCTCAATTGCATTTGCTCCACTTTTGACTTTAAGTTCATAGGCATCCAAGGCTTCTTGGATTGCTGTGATATTTTCTGAGGTTCTTCTTTGGGCAGCCAAACGTGCACTACTAGTTTCGAGTATGACCCTAGTTTCTACTAAAGACGCAAAGTCACTTTTTTCCAATTTTAGCACATCGGTAATGAGTCCTTGCAGGGCTACGATACCGATGCCAGCAACAAAAGTTCCACTTTGTGGGAGCGTTTTCAAGATACCGTAGAATTCTAACTTTTGAATGGCATCTCTTACATGTTTTCGGCTTACTCCGAGTATCTCAGCTAGTTTTCGCTCTGATGGAAGCCGATCCCCCGGGGTTAATTGTCCCGAAGTAATGAGTTTTCTAATTTGTTTGATAATCTTGTCTACGGTTGAATCTACCTGAATTGCACTAAATTTTTCTAACATAATATTTGCTGTAGGCTTTGCTTGTCTGATTAATATGGAGATGTCGGCTGTAACTTTTCAAATATAGAATATTAGCTTATTATCTCAAACTTTTGATAGATGATCTTGCGCACAAGCAAGCAAAATCAGGCCTGATTACTTTTATAAATCGATAATTCCCCCCTCGACCCATCAAGAATTGAAGAACGATCAAATGGATGACAAAACCATGTATCGATGACTTTTCTAAAGAGGGTCAACAAAGGTAATTACTCAGATTTAGCGGCGGTAGGTTTGGCCTAGTACTATTTAAAAACGGAAAAGATAGGGCGATCAAGAAAATGGTACTCACTAAAAAATTATTTGATTTCAAATTGATTGAAAATTGGTTGGCAGAGGGATCTACTCGGTAAAGAACCTTGTGGGATGGACGCTTTGTTTTGGTGGTATTCTCATAAATCTTCACTCTTTGGGAATGTTTCGTTGAAAAACCTTGGATTTTTTCTTGTAAATACAAAAAAAAGGATATATTTGATCACCAAAATTGGTTAACCAATTGCTAGTTGACCAATAAAATGACTCTAATACACTATGGCTAATTCTAACATGCTGAACAACTTTCAGGCGATTCTGATCGAATCGGCAGTGGACAAAATTATTAGGCAAATTCGTCAGTTAATCATTTCTGGTCAGTTAAATCCCGGAGACCGACTACCTCCTGAACGTAAGTTGGCCGAAAAACTAGGTGTTGGCAGAAGTAATGTTAGAGACGCGATCAAGAAATTGGAGTTTTATGGGATTTTAAGAACACTTCCGCAAAGTGGGACAATTGTGGCCGGGATGGGGATTACAGCGCTGGAGGGCTTGATTACAGATGTGTTGAGGATTGAAAATAATGACTTTGTTTCGCTGGTAGAAACGCGGGTTTTGTTGGAGACGGAGTTGGCAATGTTGGCCGCTGAGAGAAGAACCGAAGAGGACATCAAGAGTATCCGACAGGCAATAGAGGCCTACGCCAATAAAGCAAAAGACCATCAGCAAGCGGTTGAAGAAGACTTGATGTTTCATTTGAAAATTTCAGAGGCCAGTAAAAATACTGTGTTGAAATCATTGATGCTGATCATTACTCCCGACATCATCAATAATTTTATCAGGTTGAATGTCTGCAAAGAAAATCATGTCCAAGATGTTCTCAATGAGCACGAAGTCATTTTCGAACATATCATTGGGCAAAATGCTGAAGCTGCGGCCGAGGCGATGCGAACTCATTTGGAAGAGGTGTATGCCTACAGCAAATCTCTCAGAAAAGAAAAATAAGTGGATACGTCAATTGATCATTGTTTAAATCACCAATAAAACCTAAGGGCATGAAACAGCTATACCTTTTATTAGATTCCAGCTAAGACAAAATGGTGTTTTGGTAAAACTTTGTTAGGTCTTTTCTTTCGAGCAATTCATTTTATTTTTAAACAAACTGTTTAGTTCAAGCGAACACACGCAATGCTTGAGCCTGGCATTGCTTTACCGTTTCGAAAATATTTTAAAGAAGAAAGTTCACCATGGAGTGAGCAAAAACATAAAACT
>JBCCSR010001048.1:0-2704 GCA_039199865.1 Bacteroidota bacterium | reverse complement strand
TTCTCGCAAGGCCACTTCTTCATAAGTAGCAATTTGTTGGACTTCCTTGCTTGTCATGTAAGTGGCCTGCTCTGGAGAAAGGTCTTCGGTTTCTACCATTCCATTGCTCAGCAAATCCATGTAGTAATCCAGATCAACGGGATAAGGATGTTGTACTTTGATTTGTTCGGCATTTTTTCTCAAATATCCTGTTTGCTGCGCAAATACTTCATCACTAGTCCAATCTTGTTTGAACACAAAAAGATCCGTCAATGGAATCGAACGTTCGATATTTTGTGCCCAAGTCGTCAAGTCTGTATTCCAACCCGATTGTTTCAAGGCATCACTTACTGGCATCCAGGCGACCACTTCGTAATCCCAAACTGCTTTGCTATCGCCGTCCAGGTTTTTCAAGAGTGCTACTGCTTCGGGAATCGCATAAAAGTTGTGAACATCTTTTCGATAATACAGAATGCCTTTTAATCGAAAGACTTCGAAGTAATCACGGGGCAGCATTTGGTAAGTCCCAAAAGTTTCGGGTTCGACGTTGACGTCTTCCAGTGCTAAGTTCCAATGGTGCAATCGGTTGTTCAACTTTTGGCTTCTGGCCAAATGAGCTGGCCCGGCAGCTTCGTAAAATTCAATCGACTCGGTTTGACCCAAAATAAAGCCATTGAGCATTTGGTGCCTCGAAGTATCGATTGCACTTTCAAAAAATTTCAAGGTGTGGCTCAGTTGTCCGTATCCTTCGATCAGATTGGGGAGTCGCGCATGTTTTTGCCGGATCTGTTCCAAAGGAAGGTCGGGCACCACATCGATTTCAAAATAGGCGGCCCAAACAATCTCGGGGTCGGCAAAAACTTGTTGTTTGTTTTGCAGTTCTGATCCATTTTGGGCCATCGCTGAAATTTGCGAAAGCACCATAATGGAAATGACGAGATACTGGAGTCGCATCATTGGGAGTGATTAGTCGTTGGGTACCAAAGCTTTTTGCCAAGGAGTGATGTGTAATTTTCCTGCTTTGATTTCGTGCTTTGGAACAATGCGACCGTAGTCGGCACACTTTTTTATTTTAAAAAAGTATCGGGTTACCACCTTGTCGTTCAGCACATGGTCAACGACCAGTAGGTCATCATTGGTAAATCCCTGATGCTTGAAGCCCCCATCCAATTCATCGATCAATGGTTGGGCAGTAGAAGTGGCTTTGTAGCTCATGTATTGCTTTTGCCAATCCTCGTGCATGGCATCAAAGGTTTTGTAAATGTCGCTATCTCCATGTGCTTCTCGTACGAGTGCCTCCATCCATTTGTCGACCGCAACTTTTCCATTCATGTATTTTAATCCGGAAGGAGAAGCAGCAGAGAGCGCCTTGGTGGCTTCAATCAATTCTTCCAGACCAACAAACTCGTAACCCATTGCTTCTTCGAATGCTTTGACTTGTGCTTCGGCACCGGCAATGACCGCTTCTGCGACCTTTTTGCTGTAGAAATCTTCTGGCTTATTGTTGGCAGGTCCACCCAGATTTTCAAAACTTTTGTAAAAGACGAAGAGGCTGGTTTCGGAGTTGACCTTGTTGGATTTAATTTTGGCCTCAACTGCACAAGTAGAATTGTATAAACTTTCCCTGAAGTCCACCTCCTGGGAAACAAGATCCACACTGGCGGCAGTCGCAAAGGCAGAAAGCACTTCGGCGCCCTCCATTAGTTGGACCATTTTATTGTACTCCTCGTCTGGGGTACCCACCAGTTGTACCATCCCCGCAGCATCGTTGTAGAGGACCAATAGATACCGATTGCCTCCGTGGATAGTAATGTCGATTGTCTGTGGAAAATCTTTTGTTTGATGCCTGTGACGCGCAGACAAACTAAAGCCTTTTTTCGCCGCATCGTAAAGGATTTGCTCCTCGGGCGTCTCTGGTAGTTTTTCTGCTTTTTTCGCCGCTTCTTGTGCTGCCACTCGTTCCTGTAATGCTTGAAATTGCTGATGAGCCTCTTGCTCTTCCTTGTTTTGTTGACTGTCATTTGAGGTATTCTTTACACTTTTGTAAAAAACCATCAAATTGACTTTAGAATCGGATTGAATGTCCTTTTCCTCCATCTTGAATTCAAAATCGTAATCAATGGGAATGAGGACATCCTTGAGGCTAAGTTCTTGCACGATCAAACTCGCTCCTTGCGTCATTTTTAAATCTTCAGGAGAAGCGCCTACTTTGAATTGTTGAAACAAAGCATTGATTTCCGCCTGGTCATATTCCGCCTGGGCCGCCATTTGAATACTAGCTTTACGTGATAGATCGTCGGAAAGGCAAATGAGGTAGTGGTTGCCCGGAAAAAATCGGGTATTGTAGCCCATGTTGAACTCACGAACGGGAAGGATCACATGGTCAGATTGGCTATAACCTTTTTTAGACATCTCTTGCGCAACACTCCGAGCGACGGCATTCATGACTGCATCTGACTGGGCAGCTAGAGGAAACGAAAAAAGGAATGCCAAAACAAAGGACAAAAAAAACTTAATCAACTTCATAGGATAATAACAGTTTTAAATCAATTGAAAATTATAAATTACGTAAGGCCAGATATAGGATGCCGAAGATTAATCCAACCGCTAATATGGCGATGCCAAGCATGAGTAATACTGTTTTTACTGACATGCCTGCCGCAATAAAGGCCCAGATCAGGCCTCCAAGCAAAAGAAGTGTTAGAAAAATACCACTACCGCCTCC
>JBCCSR010001047.1:0-2704 GCA_039199865.1 Bacteroidota bacterium | reverse complement strand
GCAATGTCAAAGTTTAAATTGGCTGGAGGAAGGCAACTGCTCTCGTCGCAGGTCATATAAGTCAATTGTCCTTTGATGGATTGAGCCCTGTCTTTAATCTTCACCCGTTGAATGAACTTTGCTTTTTTGCTGAATTTAACCAGCTTCATATCGAATAGATGGTCATAGCTCTCTTTTCGGTAGCCATTTTCGATGGTCTTTCCCACCAACTGAATCGCATCATTGGTGTAAAATTCAAAGGAAGTTGGGATGGGCCCAAGATCAGACTCTAGGAATTGAGAATAAACCGACCATCCATTTTCTATATCTGCGGTAATGACAATATTGTACTCGGCATCACTAATTCGCTCTGCAGCGAAAGACCATTTGACTGGCTGAAATTGGGCAGAAGCAAAAAATGAAGCAAAGCAAAATAGGATAGGTAGGAAAGCTCTCAGCATGATAAAAATTGAGGTATTAAATATATTTTTAATTTAAGTGCAATTTCCTTGCCACACAAAACTCAAAACGGATTTCTTTTTGGATAAGTCCAAGACAAAAAAGCACCGAATTTTCGGAGACAACGTAATCGCCTGTTCGAATCATGGGATTGAAATGATTGATATGGGATTGGGATTTATCCATTGAGTATTGTTCTGGAATTGTTCCAGTTCAGCATTTCATTCGCAATATCAATTCAATGGGAGGTATTTGGGAGTGCTCAGCTGCAATGCGAATATAAGCACTAATCTTTTAAAAGTAGATTTTAAGGGCAATGAGTTGATTGATGAAGAGCAAATGAGCTTCCGAGAAAGGAGAATACAAATCGTTTGAAAAGCAAATGCTGTTTCTGGAAGGCATTGATGGCGCTAGCGTGATCGAGCACTATATCTCTACTAAATGCACTGTAGGGAAAGACCAGATGTATTGAAAGGAAAGGGGCAATGAGTTCATGGTTCAAGAAAAATTGAGGCGTTTTGAACCATGAACAGATTACCGATTTGAAGAACATTTAACTTCTATGCTCTTAGTTAGCCATTGCTGGCAAGAGACCCTTCTTTTGCAGACAGCGTATTTTGGCGACTGTCTTTCTTATCGTTTGTTAAGATTTGGGACAACGATAAGATCGAATTTCATAGTAGAGGGGCAAAGTCGAACTGCTTTACTTTAATTGTAATAAGAACAAGTATGTTCCTAAAACAAAGGTACCGAAAATTAATGATGACAGCTGATTTTTGGCCCATAAAAAATAGACAAAATTTGGGCTTTGCGAGAAGCACTAAGCCATCCAGATAAATTCGAATTGTAAAACCAAAACAGCGAAGACCATAAGGAGATGAACAGCCTCTGCGGTAGGCTTTTTCATGTCGAGAAAATTGAAAGAAAGTAGAATAGACATGGGGGCAGTCAAAATAAGCAAATGTTCGATTCTTATCTCTCTTTGAAACAAAAGGGTAAAGGCAGAAAGAAGCAAACCCCAATATAAGATGTTGATGTATTTTTGTTTTTGAATGTTCTTTTTAAAAACGTAGCGATTGTAACTCAATACGCAGATAATCAGCAATAAACCGAGCAATGATATTTTGACCCAAGTCAACCAATTCGTTTCGCCCTCAAGATCAAAAAAACCGAGATTATGGGAAAATTGCTGCTGCCAAAAAAGGGCCAGCTGATCGGTCCAAAAACTATACGCGGCTGCTAATACGAGCGTACTCAACAATCCCAAGAGCAGAATAATGCGCTCCCGGAATCTAAAGGCCCGCAAAATACCCAGAGCGATAAAACCAAAGAGGAAGAAAATCAAATAGGAGAAGTAGAACAGACTACCAATCCCAGCCCATAGACCCACATTGTATATTTTGCCAGCGGCAGAAGGTTTCTTATAGGAGTTGAACAATTCCATGATGGCCAATATGTAAAAAGTATTGGCCATGAGAAGGGGGGAGAGATACAGAAAGTCAGATAAGCAACTGGTCAAGAAGACATAGAACAGGCCCGGAAAGAGGGTCACCTCATTCCCTAGTCGATGGCGCGCCACCATTACGTTGATCAGGATGGCCTGGAAAAACACCAAAACAATCGCGATGATTTGGGCACTGATTCCATTGCTCCCTACGATTTGATAAGCCCACTGACTCAATACGGCACTTCCTGGTGGCATCAAATCTGCCGCCGCATCGGACTGAGGAATAAATGCAGAAAAGCGCAGGAGAAGCACGTAAAAAATTAGCAAAATGTTGGCGACCAATTGATTGGTTCGGAATAGCGTCAGCAAATTGGTTGGTTTTAGAATGTTGATTACAAAAAGGCTTTGCTCTAATGGCTCATGGCTTCTGAGCATTCTGAGCAGCCTACTTTCCAAGCAAATAAAGGTATTTCACCCATTTGGCTCCTTCCATTAGCCTTTCCGTTGACGGCACTTTTGACGTAAATTCTTTACTAAATGGGCCAAACAGGCTTCATTTTTGCTTACTGAGGGCTAATTGATGGAAATAA
The DNA here is from genome assembly GCA_039199865.1 of Bacteroidota bacterium. GTDB lineage: Bacteria > Bacteroidota > Bacteroidia > Chitinophagales > Saprospiraceae > JALZUU01. The sequence goes on along the minus strand of JBCCSR010001047.1, from coordinate 229 downwards.
AAGCAGAGCAAAGTTAAACATTCAAGGAATTGAATAGATAAAATGACGTAGAGAAATCAATATTTTACTTCAAATGCGTCTTGAATTTTTACTTTAAAAGTAATTTTTAGAAATAAAACCTACGATTGAACTTAGACAATCTTTAGATTTATATCGTTGTTTAACAGTAGGTTAAGTATTAAAAATGGCATTTTGAGTCTTTGATTTATTGATCCTGTTTGGCTTGGAT
>JBCCSR010001046.1:0-2704 GCA_039199865.1 Bacteroidota bacterium | reverse complement strand
TCAAGAAATTATTAGTTTAACTTCTGGAAATCTGGGCGAAACAGTTGACTACATTCTTGAAACTTATGGCAACCAAATTGAAGTGAGTTCAGGCAACATTAATGATTTTCTCGGCACTTTATCGGCCACCAATTTAGGTGCTCCTTGTACCGCTTGTCTGCCCGAAATTACGTCCAGTAGCTCCAACTCCATCTCTTTCATTTGGAATGAAATCTCTTTGAGTTCTTCTTACCGGATCGCATCGCTCAATTTGTCGGGTGGACAATCTCCCCCGCAGGCAATCACGACCAGTGCAAAAAAGGATTTCAATGGGCTGGAACCACAACTGTATATGTTTGCCTTCCAAACGTTTTGTTCAGATGGTACCCAGAGTTCGGTCAATGTGATCATTGTTGATATTTCAATTGTTACCCAACTGCAAAATGGGAATTGTGATTGCGATACCAAAGACCAAATCACGTACAACGGGCCGACAGATTTGTATTCTACTTTCGTTCCTTGGAATTCGAATTGTGACTACACGAAATACCAAGTCTGTGTTGAAGGGACTTATAATGGCAATCCTTACACTTCCTGTCACATGGTCATTCACGATAACACTGGTAATTCGGGAAATGGTCTAGCGAACGTGTTCGTCCTACAAAATTGTGGAACCAATGCGACTTATGGCCCCGGTTCCTTTGTCGGACATGACCATTACGGCATTACCTTTGGCTCTTCCGGCATGTTTGTTTATCTGACCCCCGGAGCATCCTCCGTAGAATTTGAGATCGATAAAGTGACGATAAAGAATTGTAATTGCAAATTTAATACCCGACCAGGAGAAGGACCAGGAAAAAAAATATCGGCGACAGGGCGATCGGACTACAATCGCCAGTCATCGGAGCATCGGATAGCAAAAGTAAATTTCGATGCGATCACCTTGCCCAATCCCGTTCAGGACAGAGCAAATTTTGTTTATCAACTTGACATAGCAAGTAATACCACCATTAACCTGTATGATCCATTTGGAAAAACCTTGAAAACAATTTTAGACGACCAGCTTTTAGAACCTGGTGAATATACGCATGAGATTGACTTTTCTGCTTATCCATCAGGAATTTACCACATGGTCATCCAAATAGGTGATCAGTATAAAGCCCTGAAAATCGTCAAGACTAAGTAACAACACGCTTAAATATGTTAGTTTTTTAGATGATTGGCCCCTTTCTGAATAATTTTTGGGAAGGGGCTTTTTTAAAACCATGAAAATCAATTAAGGAAAAACAACCACTCTCTCCACTCTCGCTTTTTCTCAATTTTTTCCAATTGTATTACTCCAATACACAAACCGCAAAATGGCCGTGGCTATTCTGCGGTTTCTCCGTGTAGGGAGCCTTCTAATGGACTCAGAACATTTTACCCTGACCTTTGTCGTCAATATCGAAATCAACTGTATCTCCAGCTTTCAATTTCCCACCGGTCTTCTCCTTTTTACTAATGTCTTGCACATTGGTAATCCTACTGGCTTCCAATTTATTTCCCAGAGATTTCCACCCCTTAACATCAATAAATTCAGCTACATCCAGTTGATGTGCTGTTTTCACTGATTTTACTCTTACATCATATGAAATCTCAGGTTGAGCATGCAAAGAAGCAAAGAAAAGTTTTGAACTTTTGTGTTCCGTGAGGAAAGAAAAGCGCTGATTATTCTTGGAAGTTTCCACAACAAAGCGCTTGACCATTGTCCAACCCTTATTGCCATCAAAATAAACAACATTGATGATGGCCTCCGGATTGAATTTACCAATGTGTACCAATTCTTTGGGATCAAAGCGCTTGGTCAGATCATAATCCAATACTTCGTAAGCCCCACTTTTATAAAGCGCGAAGAAGGAATCTCCGGTATCAAAGTCGCCCAAATACAGCCCGCGTTTCTCAGTATTGAGTCGGCCACTGACCTCATCCATCCACACTTGCTGAGCCCCAAGGGTCGATTTACCCACTTCCAGTTGAGTGACCTTACGGACTGGATATCGGGTCACAATATTTCCCTGTGCTCCCCGCCCTTTGATGGCCAACTCGCCAAAATCAAAGTCAAACACTTTTTTCTTGGCCGTACAGCCCTGGCTCAATTGTACACGCACCACTTCCGATTCTCCATTGTAATTGACCGTCAGGTAATGTACTTTCGATCCCTTGGTCCCTTTGGTGAGTGGATATTCTTTCTCGCGAGTAATGGCCGTAACATTGAAGCGTTTTCCCATTGATCGACCAGTTTTTCCATCGACATAAACCAAATTATAAGTGGTACGATCATCTCCCTTCTTCCAGACCCCAACATGTAATACATTTTTTCCTACAAAAACCTTCTCGCTAATCCGAACGACCTTCATGACGCCATCTTTTCGAATAATAATGATATCGTCAATATCGGAGCAATCACTAACAAACTCTTCTTTTTTAATTCCATATCCAACAAAGCCATCCTTTCGATTCACGTATAATTTGGCATTATTGGCGACGACAGCACGCGCCTTGATGGTCTCAAAAGAAGTAATTTTAGTTTTGCGCTCACGTCCTTTACCGTACTTATCCAAAAGACGTTGATAGTAAGCGATGGCATATTCTACCAAATGCTTCAAATCGTGTTCAACTTGCTTGAGTTCTGACTCCAGATTGGCGATTTGCTCGTCGGCCTTGAAAGCATTGTACTTAGAAATTC
>JBCCSR010001045.1:0-2706 GCA_039199865.1 Bacteroidota bacterium | reverse complement strand
GTTTAAGGGTCGGGTTTGATATATTCATTAGTAAGGATTTAAAATAACTTGATCACAGGTGACTGAAAGTGGTGATATGGGCCACTCTATACATTCTATTACAAGAATAAGAGGAAGTATGGAGTGGCCCATATCACCACTTTCAGTCACCTGTGATCAAGTTATTTTAAATCCTTACTAATGAATATATCAAACCCGACCCTTAAACATCTGGCCCTATGGCTATTCGTCCTGCTCTACGGATCGAGTAGTTTTGCTCAAGGATACCAGCAATTCCAAATTTTACAGGACGAGGTTTTCGAATACTATTTCTTTTCCTCAGTTACACCAACCAATCCATCTAATCCTTCCAATGGAGTGGCAGATATCGATTATGTAGGCGTGCAGAATGGACAGCTGCGCTACGTTTTGCGGTATACACCAGATCCTGGTTTCGTTGGGATTGATTCTACTGATTTTCAATACTTTATTAATCTCGATGCGATTCACCTTTATTTCGAAATAGAAGTTGTTGAGCATCAGGTAGTTGCCGAAAATGATTATCATGCCATGGCAACGGGTACTACGGCGACAATTGACATTTTAGGGAATGATTTTTCCAGTAGCGGAATATACAACTTACTAGATTTGCCTTTAGTTTCCAATGGAACGGCAAGTATCAATATTAATGATCAAATCGACTTCACTCCTGATCCTGGCTTCGTAGGGCAGGCCCGGTTTCATTACACGCTTTGTGATGATTTTGGTACCTGTGACGTTGGTTTGGCTACTGTTTTTGTAGAAGATCCCTCTGCCACCAATGATACCATTTATCTCGCTACTAAGAAGAACCAGCGTTTGGACATTCTGATACCAACGGGAGAGGGCTACGGGATAACCGACAGCCCTGAAGAAGGAACAGTATTGTTCAACGGAGGCATTCTGGAGTACATTCCCAATATCAATTACAGTGGTACAGATCAGTTTACTTGCTACTATCAGTTCAACGGAGTAGTTTCGCTTCGTACCTATATTATTGACGTCATTTTCGTTCCAGATGTCAACAATTTTGCCTTAGATGATTACGGATTTACGCCTGTTGATAATCCTATTCAGCTAAATGTTTTGGATAATGATTTGGGCAACAACTTGACGGTTGTCAATTATACTGATCCTAGCAATGGTACGTTAGTTGAGGACAATGGGACTTTTCAATATGTTCCCAGTGCTGGTTTTGACGGCTTAGATCAGTTTACTTACCAGGTCTGTGTTGTCGGAAGTACGAATTGTGAAACGGCAAGAGTTTTTGTCGGAGTAAGTGATCACGAACCTTCAGCAGTTACTTATCGGCTGACTACTCCTGAAAATACACCATTGGTGGTTAATTACAATATTCCTATCAATTCTTGGGAATTCATTATTGCTAATGATGGGGAAACAGATTTGGGGGGAACTTCCGCCTTTTATCCCGGTATTTACAGCGAAGGTCCCATTTTAGGCCAAAGCATTGAAGGGTTTAACTTGTTGATTTATACTCCACCGCTAAATACAACGGGGGTAGATGAATTCGAAGTCAATTATTGTACGCAGACTGCTTGCAAATTGGTCAAAATTCAGGTAGACATTATCAATACTCCACCCAATGAAGGAGATACGCTTTGTATTGCCGATTGTGTTTGGGCAGGAGATGCCAATTACGATGGTCAAGTAGACATGACAGATTTGTTGCCGATTGGTTACTGTGTTGGAGAGCGGGGAGGGAGTCGCCCCAATGGAAGTCTGACTTGGTATGGCCAATTTGGCCCCAATTGGAACAATTCAATTGGTAACACCCTCGTTGACATAAAGCATGTTGATACCAATGGAGATGGAGCTATTATGGCTTCTGATACCGCAGGGTTAAGTGCTTTTTATGGCTTGACCCACAACTTAACTCCGAAGGCTTTGCCCGCAGCTTCTAATATTCCGTTGTATTTCGTGCCAATCACTCCAGATCCGCAACCTGGCGATTTGGTACAAATCGATGTGGTTTTGGGAACAGCTACGGAGCCTGCTATCGACATCAATGGCTTGACCTTTGCCCTCAATTACAACGCTGCCATTGTTGAAGAGGGAACCATGCAGGTTGACTTTTACAATGATAGTTGGATGGCCTATGATGCTCCTACACTTGAGTTGTCCAAAGCGCCATTTTTAGGGAGATTAGATGCGGGGTACACTCGGACCGGAGGTGCTTCAGCTAGTGGATACGGGGTAATTGGCCAAATTAGTTTCATCGTCATTGATGATATCGACGGAGCAAGACCAGGGGATTCCCTAGCCATCAATATGAACAATGCTTATTCTCCCGTTTCGATGAACAGCGCAGGACAGTATGTTTCTTTACAAACCTACGATCCTACGGTCTTCATTAGTTTCAAAGCGGAAGAAGCACCAAAAGCAGCAGAATTAATGGCTTACCCCAATCCATCACAAGACCTATTGCGGGTCCATCTCAACGGAGGTGTGGAAATGGAGCAGGTCAATATTTATACTTTGACTGGACAAACGGTCTTCCAGTCTGGTGACATCTTAACCAATCATTTGGAAATTGATGTGACCCAAATGCCCAACAACATGTATGTTGTGCAAGCAATTACTACCGATAAAGAAGTGATTTCTCAGAAGATTCAAATCATGAAAGAGTAGGAGGACAGGAGGTTTGTAGTATATTGTACATTATTTTGG
>JBCCSR010001044.1:0-2711 GCA_039199865.1 Bacteroidota bacterium | reverse complement strand
AGTCGAAGCCGTTCGCATCAATGGAAATTTATTGAGTAGCCCACTGGCCATTTCCAAGTTTGAAGTGAACCCCGTCCAGGATACACGGCCTCAGTTGTCCTTGCAGGAATACCTAGGACAAGTACCAGGTTTGTTTGCGCTCAACTCACAAAACTATGCTCAAGATCTACGGATTTCGATTCGGGGTTTTGGTGCGCGATCTGCTTTTGGCATTCGGGGGGTCAAAATTATTGTTGACGGAATTCCCGAGACAACCCCCGATGGACAGGGACAGGTCGATAATTTGACATTGGGAATGATCCAAAATATAGAAGTGATCAAGGGGGCCGCATCGATGTTGTACGGCAATGCCTCCGGGGGAGTGGTTCAAATCAATACACCCGATAGTGTAGCTTACGACTTTTGGGAGGTTGGGAGTAGTTATGGACAGTTTACCTATTTTGGGCAAGCGGATTCGATTCGTCCCGATCCTCGGAATTGGCATCAACATCAGTTCAAGGCAGGCTTGCGTCGCGGTGCCACTCACTTTTTGTTGCACGGCAATTATACCCAAAGCGACGGTTATCGCATTCGTAGTGGGGTGAAGCAGAGCAATTGGAATGCCCGTATCCTTCATCGGTTTTCTCCCAAGGCAAAATTGAGCTGGCAAGTCAACTATACCGATAGTCCGCAAGCGGATGATCCGGGGGGGATTGCTTTGGAAGCAGTAGAAGCCAATCGTACCCAAGCCAGAGATCGGAATCTAAGCTTTGCCGCGGGAGAAAGCATCCAACAGTTTAAAACGGGTGTTCATTATCAACATACATTGGGGGTGGGATCGGCTTTGCGTGCTTACACTTTTTATTCCAATCGCACTTTTGAAGGACTATTGCCCTTTAGCAACGGTGGATGGATTGAACTGAATCGACATTATTTTGGCCAAGGAGCAAGCTGGCAAAAGAAGCAAGTCTTGGCCAATGGCGTACACCAATTTCGGGTGGGCTATGAATGGGCCAGTCAGTCAGATGCGCGGGAGCGCTTCTTCAACTTGGAAGGCATCCAGGGCGATATGGTTTTAAATCAAAATGAATCTTTTGGCAATGTCGGCCTCTATGTACTCGATCAACTGACTTTCGAAAAATTGGTGCTCAATCTTGGATTGCGTTACGATTGGAATCGATTGAAAGTGACAGATGAATGGTTGGTGGATGGCGATGATTCTGGAAAAATCAATCTTTCTGCGCTCAGCCCTAGCCTGGGATTTTCTTATCAATGGCAAGACAATTGGTGGGCTTATGCCAATTACCGTTCTGGTTTTGAAACGCCAACATTGAGTGAATTGTCTGCCAATCCAAGTGGCGGAGCAGGCTTCAATGCAGATTTAACTGCGCAACGTGCAAATAATGTCGAGTTTGGTATAAAAGGAAAGTGGAACGATCGGCTGTTTATCGATTTGACGGGTTTTTACATTCGGACCAATAACGAACTGGTTCCTTTTGAGCTAGAGGCGTTTCCCGAGCGTTCCTTCTTCCGAAATGCAGGATCTACTGATCGGCTGGGTTTGGAATGGAGTAGTCGACTCTTCTTAACGCGGAAATGGTCTTTGCTACTCAGTTATACTTATTCTAATTTCGAATATCGGGATTATGATCTGCCAGATGCTGATCTGTCGGGCTTGAAATTACCGGGGATTCCCCCTCATTTTGCGGCCTTTAGTATTGAACGAAATAGTCAGCGTGGGTTGAATTTTCGCTTACAAGGGCGCTACAATGGACAATTGTGGTTGAATGATAGCAATGAATTGCAAGATGATGCCTATTTTTTGTTGAATACGAGTTTGGGCTATCGTCTGGTTTATCCCAAGTTTGTCTTGACCCCATTTTTGGGCCTCAATAATTTGACGAATACCGAATACAACGATAATATTCGCATCAACGCCTTCGGGCGTCGCTTTTTTGAGCCAGGTCCGCGACTCAATTTTTATCTGGGCTTGCGTTTTCGGTGGGGGCGAAGTGGAGAAGGCTCAATTTGATAAAAAGTGCCATTCTCCCCGGAGGAGATCGGTAAGCGGCCTTTGAGTATGGGATAAGGCGGGAAAAATACAATTTTGTAATCCTCTTACCATTTGATTTTGATACTGCACCAATCGTCTTATTTTTGCGCTATGAATGCTTATATTTAAGCATGCAAATCCACTAAGAGGTCATCACTTTAGTAAAGTTACATTTGTTATTAGTTAACTTGAATTTGATTTGGGGACAAAGTGCATCGCTATGGTCGTCCTCCCTAATGATTCTAAAATCAAGAATTATGAAATGTATGCGTAAAATTTTACCCCTTTTGTTGATCACTACTCTGCTACAGGTTTCCTTTGCGGGCGAAGGAATGTGGCTGCCCCAACTGTTAAAAGCATTGAATGAAAATGAAATGCAAAGCCTGGGGATGAGAATGTCAGCAGAAGATGTTTACAGTGTCAACCAGGGAAGTCTCAAAGACGCTATTGTACACTTTGGAGGTTTTTGTACCTCTGAATTGATCTCAGGTAGTGGTTTGCTGTTGACCAATCATCACTGTGGTTATGGACAGATTCAACGCCATACCACTTTGGATAATAATTATTTGAAAGATGGCTTCTGGGCCAAGACAAAAGAGGAAGAACTACCCAATCCGGGATTGTTTGCCACTTTTATTGTCAGAATTGAAGATGTCAGTGAGCAAATATTGGATGGCGT
>JBCCSR010001043.1:0-2711 GCA_039199865.1 Bacteroidota bacterium | reverse complement strand
TGCCCAATCGAATCGGTTTGTGCTTCACCAAGTGGTCGCTCAATCAACTGCTTGCGGTCTACCTTTTGATTGGGGGTCAAGGGAAACGCCTTTAGTGGTTCAATGACTTGTGGGATCATATAGGTTGGCAGTTGACCGGACAATTGTCGAATGATCTGATTGGGCGTCAAGGTAAGATCAGCTAAAACTACGTAGGCAACTAAAAAGGCATCTTGCTGTGCTCCTCTCTTGGCCACCAGCACGGCCGCTTGAATGCCCTCCAATTGATTGAGATGGCTTTCGATATCTCCCAACTCAATTCGATAGCCCCGTATCTTCACTTGCAAATCGTTTCTTCCTAGGAATACGACTTCTCCCGCCCGGGTCCAACGCCCCAGATCTCCAGTTTTGTAAAGGCGCTGTTGGGAATCGAGTGGATGAGGGATAAAACAATTTTGCGTCAACTTTGGATCCCGATAATAGCCTTTGGCCAAACCCGCTCCACCAATGTACAATGCACCATTTGCCCCAATTGGCATGACCTGTCCGTGTTCATCTAAAATATAGAAACTGGTATTGTGGATTGGACGACCAATGTTAGACGCTTCCTGGGCATTCGTCAATCGCTTTATGCTCGACCAGATGGTTGTTTCCGTTGGGCCATACATGTTCCAAACTTCAAGATGGTCTTCCAACAGTTTTTCCGCAAGTGCTTCACTGAGTAAGTCACCGCCACAAAGTACCTTCAATTGTTGATTTCCCTCCCAACCAGCATGATACAACATTTGGTAAAAACTTGGCGTAGCTTGAAGGATGGTTGGCTGAACTGCTCGAAGGACTTGAATGAGCTCTTGTGGGTGAGACAAAGTTGCTGGATCGGCCATGTAAACGGTAGCCCCAGCAATCAGTGGCGTAAAAAACTCAAGGATGGAAATGTCAAAAGAATAAGTCGTTACCGAAAATAATAAATCGGTTGAACACAGCCCAGGTTGCTGTAGCATGCTCTGTAAAAAATTGAGCAAAGCAGCATGTTGAATCTCCACGCCCTTGGGCTTTCCCGTGGAACCAGAAGTATAGATAATGTAGGCCGTATCTGTTTTGGACAGTTGGATGGCCGCTTGTCCCGCCAGTTGTTTGCATTGAATCAATAAGTCGTCAAGCAATAAGACCTTGACTTCCGTCAAATTTCCCAATAAGTCCTCCGCTGCCCTATCGCTAATCAAACACTTTGAATGACTGTGTTCCAAAATGTAAGCTAGGCGGTCCTTGGGAAAAGCAGGATCGAGAGGGAGGTAAGGATGTCCAGATTTCATGATGCCCAACAAAACAGCCAACAAGTGAGCGGACCGATCCATCAAAACGGCAATTGGCGACGCATGCTCGGTCGACTGGATACTTTGAATGTATTTGGCAATTTTATCCGACAGCGCATCCAAATCTCGATAAGAGAAAACACTTGTTCGATCTTTGGTAGCAATTTGGTGAGGCAAGCGATTCGCTTGCTGCTGAAACAATTGAATAAAATGATCTGCCTCTCCAAAATCTATTTGAGTCTGATTAAAATCGTTTACTATTTTTTGATGCTCTTCTGCCTTTAGAAAAGTATAGGTACTCAATGTTTGTTCTGGATCTTGACAACATGCTTTCAACAACTGATCAAAATGGCCAACAATAGCTTGAATGCTGATAGCATCGAAGTAATTGAGGTTATAGTCAAAATCAATTTTCACATCTTCCCGCTCATCAAACTCCCGAATGTAAATGGCCAAGGCCACTCGCTCGGCATGATGGCTCATGGGAATCACACGTGTTTGGGTAGCCTGAAAATGGTGGGCATAATCTTGCTTTTCATAAGAAAGAGTGAGGTTGAACAGTCGCTCTTTTTCTTTAAAAATTTGTAAATCCTGAATCATTCTTCCCAGGGGATATCGCTGATGACGATAATCCTGTCTCAACTGCTGTTTGACTTGTTGTACCAAACCTTTAAACGTCCCGTCCATATCCAATTGGATGCGGAGTGGAGCGAGGCCCATAAACAAACCCACGGTTTGCTTAAAACTCCGCTTTCCTCGATTGAGCACCGGTAAGCCAATCGCCAGATCGTTTTTCTGTTGCCTCTTGGCAAAATACAAATAGAGGGCCGCCAAAATGAGATGAAAGGTGGAGACCCGCCAGTTCTTCGCCAAATCATTGAGCTCATTGTACCATTGGCGGTTTAAATACAATACTTGCCTGTGGCTCTTATTGAGTTGGAGCGATTCAAAACGCTTGTCCAAAAGATTTTCTGGTAAAATCGCAAAACGATGGAGCCAATAATTTTTATCTTTTTCAAATTGTTCAGACGTCTGATAATTCCAATCATCGTTGACAAAGGCACCATAGGAAAATGGATAAGTCGTTTGTACCGCTCCGTGTTGCAAAATTTCATTGTAATGATTCACCAGCCGTTGAAACATCAATGAAGTACCCCAGCCGTCGGTGATAATGTGATGGTAAACAGAAAATAAATAATGAAACTCGTCATCGACCTTGACCAATACAAAGCGATGCAACAATTGTCCCGCAAAAAGATCAAAGGGGCGAACAAATTCGTCTTGCATAAAAGTATTGGCCGCCCACTCAGGTTGATTGGCTTCAGAAAAATCCATCCATTGCAAATCTGATTGATGCGGCTCCACAAAAACAATTTCCACACCTGCTGCATCTTTTTGCAATACCGAACGATAGGCGTC
>JBCCSR010001042.1:0-2717 GCA_039199865.1 Bacteroidota bacterium | reverse complement strand
GCCATAATGTGCGTAGGTGCGATACAACTGAGGAGAGAGAAAACTAATGCCGACGCTAATCAATAATGCATACCAGAGAGGAAGTTCTAATTCCCTGAAAATCAAATACATAAAAACGCCACTCAACAAAATGGAAAGCAGCAAAAAGCTATTCCAAATACCGATGGTCCAGGGAGAAAGGTCAACAATATTTTGACTGATGAATTTGATGCCATTACTGATCAGGGGAATGTTGTCCGTAAAATCTACTCGATCTCCGTAGGGATAATTCATTCCTTCGTAGTGGCCATAGCTGGTGTCGTGTTTGATGTGATATAAGGCAGCCATGTAGGATCGATATCCATCCATACTGTGCCCAATGAAGTGACTGTTTGGCGCTTTAATTAAATCGAAATGACGCGTACCAATCAGCAAAGCCATTAAGGCGATGAGCAACCACAGACCGCGAAGTCGGTTAGACCGATGCTGCATGATTTTTTATTCCAGAGGTCAAAAAATGCAGCCGTGAAATTAAGCTATTTTTTGGAAATCAAAACGATTCAACCCGCATTTGTCTGCAGAGATCGAGGCATTAGGAAGTTTTCCAAAGTCGAAGCAACAAAACCTCCAAAGCCAAAAACAATAGCGCCGCAATCAAGCACCATCGCCACAACACAATCCCTCGACTCCGATCGCCGATTAGTGGGGTCAGGGTCGCTCGACTTGCAGATTCGATCACCTGTACATTGGGGCCCACTAAGTTGGCCAAGTCCGTTTGATTGTAGTACTCTAAATCAGATTCTAGACGATCGTAGTTAAAGGCAAATTTGGCCAAAGAGGCTTCTGGTTTCAGAAAGAGATCGTAATATCCTGCCTCTTTGATTTGGTTGTTGATCCCTAAAATGACTTTGGGACCAACGGTTTTTTGCTGGGGAATGAATTCTTCCTGGGTCCCTTTCATTTTGTAGACAATCTCTGATTCACTTACCCGGTTTTCCGTTTCTAAGAGTTCATCCTTGCTGATGGTGTAGGCAATTTGACGATCTTTTGCACTAGAAATCGCCATTTTGTACAACATGGGAATAAAGATTTCTCCACTGCGAACCAAATTGTTGAATTTTTCATCCAGAGGAGCAGCACAAAGATAAAAATGACCTTGCCCACTGGTGTACTTCCCCAAATAAGTGGATCCATCGCGATAGGCCAACAAGGTTTCTTCTTTACGACTGCCAAAATTACTGAGCTTGTAATTGCCTTGAGTCACGGGAAGTTTGAGATTACGACTTTGGTTTTCAAAGACATCTTTGAAAACAAATTCATCGGTATTGATATTCGATACTTTTCGCTCTTCTGCCTCGAAGCGCTGGTATTCATTGGCCTGAAACTCGGTGAGGAAATTTCGATAATTTTCTACACTAATGGATTCTCCGGGAAAGGTCAAAACATTCCCTCCATTGTTGACGTATTGCGATAATTCTGAACTCAAACCAGAAGAGATATTTTTTAAACCATTGAGTACAATCAGCTGATAACTAGAAAACTGAGCATAGTCTAGACTACGACTTTGCTGATTCACGATTTTAAAATAGTTGACCCCTTCAAAAGCGGCATTGAGGTATTTGTTGGCTTGTGTTTCGTTGATGACCAAAATGTTGATTTCCTGAGCGACATTGTAACTAAAATAGTAGACGTCATCAAACTGAACAGGATAATCAGTAATGGTCAACTCCGCCTCATGCCAACCCGTTCGCAGGATAGTCATATTAATGGTATCCGTCAGAGCAGAGCGGGCGGGGATGGAGAGGGTTCCAACGGGTTTGACTTGTCCCTCCTGCTTGAGCGACAAGCGAATGTTTTCGGCATCTTCATCACTGTGATTTTTCAGCTTGACCACTAAAGTATTGGTTTGATTGATCATTTGGACGGGAGCATCAAACCAACAGGAATCAATACTGATATTTTTTTCCTGAACCGATTGTAGTGGAATAAAATTAAGCTCAATAGTGGAATCCTGATACAGGCCTACATCGGTGATGTTTTTTTGAAAGTCGGAGATGACATAAGCAACTTGATTGTCGATATTACTGCCCTCTAGTGCCTGTTTTTGTCGTTGACTGACCTTCGAAATGGCTTTTACCGCTGGACTTACTTTGATCTCGTCGACCAGGGAAAGGGCATCTTCCTTGCTGACCATTCGCTGATGCCGCCCTTCAAAGTCGTTGGTTAAAATTTGAAATCGATCTTCTACCGCATAAGCCTCGATGATTTCTCGAGCTCTCTGTTTGGCTTTTTCAATCAAAGGCACATCTTCACTCAAAGCGCTCATACTAAACGAATTGTCAATGAAAAGACTGACGGCCTTTTCCCCTTTTTTCACCTCTGTATCCTGCGGAATAAAAGGTTGTGCAAAAGCCAGTACCAATGCTGCCATCGCCAAAAGGCGCATCAAGAGCACTAGGAGGTTCTTCAGCCTTTGTCGAGCACTGGTTTCCTCTTTGATTTCTTTCAAAAAACGGACATTGGTAAAATAGACCTTTTTGAAACGGCGAAAGAAAAATAAATGAATGATAATCGGTATCGCCAGCGCCAAAAGGGCATATAAAAATGAAGGGTAAAGAAATTGCATACGAAAGCTATTACACTATTTTCGGGACAAAACACCAAATTCCGAAGCAAATGGCGGTAAATGAACGGCAAAATTAAACTATTTTCACCAAAGCCAAGAGAAAATAAATGGG
>JBCCSR010001041.1:0-2717 GCA_039199865.1 Bacteroidota bacterium | reverse complement strand
TTTGGCGACCATGAATATGCAAACTATTGCCCAAATGTCTTGTAACCCTGCAATGGGAGGAGTGGCCAAAGGGCAAATTGTCAGAGAAGTGGATGCTCTGGGAGGTTACTCCGGAATTGTCACGGATCACACCATGATCCAGTTTCGGATGCTCAACTTATCAAAGGGTCCGGCCATGTGGAGTCCGCGCGCACAAAGTGATCGGATGTTGTTTGCACAAAAGTGGCGAATGATGTTGGAAGAACATCCCAACATTGACTTTTGGCAGGAAATGGTCACGGGATTGCGGATCAAAGACGGTCGGATCGATGGCATTCGTACGAGCATGGGCTTGGAAATCGAAGCAAAAGCAGTCGTATTGACCAACGGAACATTTCTCAACGGCTTAATCCATATCGGAGAAAAACAATTTGGCGGTGGACGTGCCGGGGAACGCGCCGCAAAGGGAATTACCGAGCAATTATGTGAACTGGGTTTTGAATCTGGCCGGATGAAGACGGGTACCCCTCCCCGAGTGGATGGCCGGTCCCTGGATTGGTCGAAAATGGAGTTGCAGCACGGCGATGAAAATCCGGGTAAATTTTCTTATGCCGAAACGCCCAAATTGGAGCAACAACGCCCTTGTCACGTGACCTACACCAACAAGGAAGTCCACGAAATTCTCAAAACTGGTTTTGACCGCTCTCCCATGTTCAATGGCCGTATTCGAGGGGTCGGTCCTCGTTATTGTCCTTCCATCGAAGACAAAATTGATCGTTTTGCCCAACGGGATCGGCACCAATTGTTTGTCGAACCGGAGGGTTGGAATACCGTCGAAATTTACGTCAATGGCTTTTCGTCCTCTTTGCCTGAGGATGTACAATACAAAGCGATGCAAAAGATACCGGGTTTTGAAAATGCCAAGATGTTTCGCCCGGGCTATGCGATCGAATACGACTATTTTCCACCCACTCAATTGCGGGTGAGTTTGGAAACGCGTTTGGTCAAAAATCTCTTTTTTGCGGGTCAAATTAACGGGACAACGGGCTACGAAGAAGCGGCTTGCCAGGGATTAATGGCTGGAATCAATGCGCATCGTGCCATCAATGAGGAAGAACCGTTGATTTTGAAACGTTCCGAGGCTTACATTGGCGTGTTGATCGACGATTTGGTCAATAAAGGCACGGAAGAACCTTATCGGATGTTTACTTCTCGGGCAGAATACCGCATTTTGCTGCGACAAGACAACGCCGATTTGCGACTGACCCCTATTGCCGAGCGATTGGGTATGAAAAACATCGGTCAGCGCTTGGAGCGAGTCGAACAAAAATCGTTGGCTGCCAAAGCAATTGAAAAACACATCCGCAAAAGCAGTATTTCGCCGGACGCTATTAACGCCTACTTGGAAAGTAAAAACTCTGCTCCACTAAAACAGAAAGTCAAGCTACACTCGGTATTGCTGCGGCCCAACATCAGTATGGATGGTCTTCGTAAGGTACTGCCAGAACTCGATCAATTCCTCAACGGTTTTGACGCGGAGTTTGTAGATTTGGCTGAGATCAATATGAAGTACCAGGGATATATTCAGAAAGAACAGGAAATGGTAGAGAAAATGAATCGTCTGGAAGAGGTCAGACTCAAAGAGAATTTCAACTATCAAGACTTGATTTCTCTTTCCGCGGAAGCTAGGGAAAAACTTTCTGTGATTAAGCCCCGAACCATTGGTCAGGCAAGTCGAATCAGTGGCGTATCCCCTTCTGACATCTCCATCTTGCTAGTGCATATGGGCCGCTAAATGAGGCTATATTTTTATCGATTGAGAAAAGGATTATTCGCCTTTTCGAAACCAATATTCGTCTCTGGGCCATGGCCCGGATAAACGATCACATCATCTCCCAGGGGATAAAACTTGGTTTTGATGCTGTCAATCAGCGTATTGAAATTGCCACCAGGTAAATCGGTACGGCCGATGGAACCGTAAAAGAGTACATCTCCGGCAATCACAAATTTGCTCTTTCGGCAGAAAAACGAAATACTGGCTGGAGAGTGTCCAGGAGTAAATAAAGTTTCCAATTGGCTTTCACCAAATTCAATCTGCTCGCCATCTTCAATAAATCGCTCTGGTTCTGGAGAGGGATCGGGCAGAGGAAGGCCATAGGCTTGACAGACCTGTGGAACCGCCTGCAAAACGGGCAATTCTCCCCGATGAATCTCAAGAGGTAGCTTGTAGGTATTGGCCACAAATTGATTGCCGAAAATATGATCGAGGTGGCAATGGGTATTGATCAAACGGACGGGTTGGAGTTCGTTTTGATCGATGAAATCCGACAGTTCCTGCTTTTCTTTTGCATTGTAGCAACCGGGGTCGATGATAATACACTCTTTGGTGGCGTCGTGCAAAATGTAGGTGTTTTCCTGAAAGGGATTAAAAGTAAATTTAGCAACAACTGTCATATTTTCACGTTTAGATAAAAGTGGTTATTTTGACTTTCACTTTGAGATTCTGTTGGCAAAAATACACTTTGATTACGGAAGGTTGACATTATCTTAAAAAAACTGGAAATTTAATAGCATTCTGCCCATGATGTCCTCCTTAGATCCACCGGTCCAGGCCATTTTCAAAATCAAACAGTGCCTGACAGAAAAACGCTTTTATATGAGATTTGTCTTTTACCTCCTTTTCCTCTGCTGTCTTTCACTTCCCTATTGGTCTTCCGCTCAGAGTACTCAAGTCGAGT
>JBCCSR010001040.1:0-2718 GCA_039199865.1 Bacteroidota bacterium | reverse complement strand
GTAGATCCCCGACGTTGCCGCAGGGACGAGCGGCGCTGGATTTAGCCCATTGATACAGACACTAGTCGGATAGACGAAGGAAGTATTGTCTCCTGCATTCACCGTAATGTTTTGTGTATAGGAAGTGGGGCAAACTCCAGTCGTTGTAAAAGTAATGGTATACAGGGTACCGGCAATCGTTGTAGAAAGGTCGAGTTCGCCCGTAACTGGGTTGATCAATGCACCATTGTCGACACTGAAGGTTCCGGCCGAGCCAGGCAAACTAGAGGGGAAAGGATTGCTTGCTGAAATACAGCTTGAACTAGGATAGTTAAAAACTGGATTGCCAGGAGGACTGATACTAAAGGGAACAGCAACAGAAGTGGCACAATTGCCATCGAAGGCCTGAACGTACAAGCTCCCAATAGTGTTGAGGTTCACACAAAAATCGGTGATCAGTAAAGTACCGCCGGCGTTGGGATCTCCATCGAACCAGTTGATGGTAATGCCCGGAGTAGAATTGACGCTTGCATTGTGTTGGGTAAGGTCGTAGCAAGTGGCGTTAGTGCTACACAATTGGGGAATGGTCGGTACATTCGCAGTTGGGGCATTGGACAAACTGGCCGTGATAGAAGTCGAGGCCATACATCCATTCACATCCGTAGTGGTGAGGGTATAGATTTCGCCACTCTGAGCTCCCGAAGCCGTGGTATTTTGTGCATTGGGATTGGCAATAATGCCTGGCCCACTATTGCTCCACAACCAACTGGTAATGACGGCAGGATCTCCTACCGCACCATTGAGGGGAAGGTCCCCACCACTGCAAGAGGCCGGTCCACTGGAAATGCTAGGACTGCCTTGCCAACACACGATCATAATATTTGAGAAAGTAACGGACTCTGATACTGCCCAAGTTTGTGTAACGATAGTAATGTCTGCTGAGCTGGCCCCATTCGTACAAATGGGAGAAGAGGAAATGCTCCCATTTTGTTCTGCGTTTGTCGTACCTGCTTCGCCAATTAGATCGCCACCGACCTCCACTCCATCTAAGTTGAAAGTAGCCCACAGAAAATCCCAACAGACATCACAGGAGCCTGAGGTTGGAAAATTGGGGTCACCGGGGCAGGTCATCATACCAATGTCACACTCATCGGCCGACTCCATATTACCCGAACCTTCCCAGGGCGCCGAAAAACTGTAGTCGAGTGAAAAACTGATGGCAGAACAATTGGCTACACCGACCGTGTAGACATCAGGACCCGTTGGGCCATCTGAGTTGGTATACGTCATTCCAGGATTGCTGAGAATAGTAGTCTGTCCCAACATTACATTGGGGAGGAATACAAGTAAAAGACCAATCCAACGAACGAATAAAAATCGTATTTTTTGTGGCACCATTGTCCGGTAGTTTTTGCCTATGTTTTGTGGTAGATGCGTTAAATCTACTATATTTTTTCAATTGTCGATTTGGGCAATTGTAAATTTTTTAGGGAACCCCCGCGATTACAAGGTGTTTCTCAGTGCTTTTTTCAAAAGACAAAGATACTAGCTTTGGAAAGGAAAATATAGAATTGAAGGTTAATTAAACTTGAATTATCATTTGGCCATACCAATGATGAAAACCCCTCCATCATCATCGGTGCAGACCCCGAAATGCAGTGGATGCGCTCACGAATTGTTTTTTCCTTTCTCAGACCTCTAAAGTACTCTTTTTCAGGTAGAAATAAAAGTGTTTTAGTGGATTCTCATAATTCCCAAAGAAAGCCTATTTTTGCAGCCAATATTTTTGAACTTTCGTTTTTATTTTTCGGTTTCTATATCAAAAATTCATCATGCAGTTAAGCGAACAGGAAATTGTCAGAAGAAATAAATTGGATCAACTCAGAGCCATCGGGGTGGAACCCTATCCCGGAAATGGTTTTGAAGTGAACTTTACTAGTCGAGATTTCAACACTCCAGATTTTCGAAAACGCCTGCTCAAAGAGTTGGAAAAACTCAAATCCGTTGGTGCTGCCGGAGCAGAACAAATCGCAGATTACCTAGCATCCAAACGATATAGAACTCCCTCTATTTTGGAAGATACCGAAGGGATGACGGCCCTGAAATTGAGTGACCCACTAAGTTTTGATGAAGCACACAACCGACCCGATGAGTCTCTGGAGCAGTTTGTCACTGGACTACGCGATCAGTTGCTGGGTGATTTTCATCCTCAACAATTTCCCGAAGTCCGCATTGCCGGTCGTTTTATGGGACAAAGAGGGCCTTTTGCCAAATTGCAGGATGCGCACGGACGCATTCAATTGTACATCAACAAAAAGGCCATTGGTGCTACGGAGGAGGAGCGCGAGCAGACCAATCAGGTCGTCAAATTATTGGACATTGGTGATTTTATTGGCATTGTTGGCGAATTATTTGTCACCCAAACTGGCGAGGTGACCATCAAAGTCAATCACCTTACTTTTTTGAGCAAATCACTTCGGGTGCTACCGATTCCCAAGGTAGATAAGCAAGGCAATGTGTATGATGCTTTCAATGATCCCGAGCTACGCTATCGCCAACGCTACGTCGATCTCGTGGTCAATCCTAAAGTCAAAGATGCCTTCATCAAGCGAACCAAAATGTATCGTTCCATTCGAGAGTATCTCGATGCGAAAGGGTACCTGGAAGTAGAAACACCTATCTTGCAACCGCTTTACGGTGGTGCTGCGGCGCGGCCTTTCAAAACCCACCACAATACGT
>JBCCSR010001039.1:0-2719 GCA_039199865.1 Bacteroidota bacterium | reverse complement strand
TGCAAACCCAGTTAGACTTTAAAAGCCAAATTTTACAAGGCATTCCCAGTACGCTTCCTTCCCCCAAGGCTTATCCTACGGATGCCAATCGCGCGCCACGTCGCAAAGATATTTTAACCCTTGAAGAAAAAAAGCTGGCCATCCGAAATGCACTGCGCTATTTTCCAGAAGAGTGGCATGGTCAACTGGCACCAGAGTTTGCCCATGAATTGATGACTTATGGTCGAATCTACATGTATCGTTTCAAGCCCGATTATTCGATGTATGCACGTCCCATTGAGGAATATCCAGCGCAATCTCAGCAGGCTGCTTCAATTATGTTGATGATTCAAAACAATTTGGATCCTGCAGTGGCTCAGCATCCCGAGGAGTTGATCACTTATGGTGGCAACGGAGCGGTTTTTCAAAACTGGGCCCAGTATTTATTGACGATGCAGTATTTGGCGACCATGACCAATGCCCAAACCCTGCATATGTATTCTGGTCATCCTATGGGATTGTTTCCATCTTCCAAAGAAGCACCAAGAGTCATCGTCACCAATGGAATGATGATCCCCAACTATTCAAAGCCAGATGATTGGGAACGCTACAATGCCCTTGGAGTAACCCAATACGGTCAGATGACGGCGGGATCATATATGTATATTGGTCCCCAAGGTATCGTACACGGGACGACCATCACTGTGATGAATGCTTTTCGGATGACTCTAGCAGAAGGGGATAGTCCTGCGGGAAAACTCTTCGTGACAGCGGGCTTGGGAGGGATGAGTGGTGCTCAGCCCAAAGCGGGAAATATTGCGGGATGCATTACTGTTTGTGCAGAGATCAACGAAAAGGCCGCACAAAAAAGATATGAACAAGGCTGGGTAGACGAACTGATTGCTGAAATTGAAGTATTGATTAGCCGGGTGAGGATAGCTCGGGAAAAGAGAGAAGTGGTCTCCATTGCCTATCAGGGAAACATAGTAGAAGTATGGGAGGCCTTTTACGAAGCGGGCATTCCCATTGAGGTTGGCTCCGATCAAACTTCCTTGCATAACCCATTTTCTGGTGGTTACTATCCGGTGGGTTTGTCTTTTGCAGTCGCCAATCAATTGATGCGGGAAGATCCCGAGGCTTTTCGGAGCAAAGTGTATGATTCTTTGCAAAGACATGCTGCTGCTGTAAACAAACACAGCGAAAGAGGAACTTACTTCTTCGATTATGGAAATGCTTTTTTGTTGGAATGCTCAAGAGCGGGCGCCAATATCATGGCTGCCAATGGAATTGATTTCCGTTATCCTTCTTACGTGCAAGATATTTTGGGTCCAATGTGTTTTGATTTTGGTTTTGGTCCATTCCGTTGGGTTTGCACTTCTGGAAAAAGCAAAGATTTAGATGTATCGGACGCCATTGCGGCAGCAGTTTTAACCGAAATGAAAGCAGTGGCTCCGGTAGAAATCCAGCAGCAATTGGCCGATAATATCAAGTGGATTGAAGAGGCCAAGGCCAATCAATTGGTCGTCGGTTCTCAAGCACGGATTTTGTACTCCGACACCGAAGGACGCATCAAAATAGCCCGAGCATTCAATCAAGCCATTGCAGAAGGGCGCATTTCTGCACCCATTGTGTTGGGAAGAGATCATCACGATGTTAGTGGAACGGATTCTCCTTATCGGGAGACCAGCAATATCTACGACGGAAGCCGTTTTACGGCGGATATGGCCATCCACAATGTCATTGGCGACTCGTTTAGAGGAGCGACTTGGGTGTCTATTCACAATGGAGGTGGTGTCGGTTGGGGAGAAGTAATCAACGGAGGTTTTGGGATGTTGCTCGACGGTACTGAGGAGGCCGATCAAAGATTAGAGCAAATGCTATTTTACGATGTCAATAATGGAATTGCTCGACGTTCATGGGCCAGAAATCCGAATGCTCGCTTTGCTATTGAACGCGAAATGAAGCGCAGTCCAAAATTAAAAGTCACCTTGCCCAATGAGGTAGCCGATGGTCTATTGGACGATCTTTTTGAAACTTAAGGAGCTTGCAATCAATAAGGTGTGTAAAATGGATGATAAATATTGACTGGATGTCGAGTCAAAAAATGGAGGCAGAGTCCATGTTATGACGATGCTTTTGGAATAAGTCCGTAAGAAAATGAACCATTGAGGGGGGATATCCTTATTTAGAGGACGCTTAAAATCGACCAACAAGCGTAAGATTCATTACGAAAATTGTTGGCAAAATGCTAGCTTTGGTCCATCGTGTTTTACCTCAAGGCCAAGTGGCTCTGAGGACAAAAAGAAAGACTCATGGCTAATGCCTACGCACTCTACAAAAAGATGGGCTTAATTGCTGGTCCGGTGATTTTTTTGATTTTGTACAACTGGCCCTTTACCTTGGTCAGTGAGGCTGCGGACCCCGTTATTTCGGTCGCGGTTTGGATGATCATGTGGTGGATCACCGAGGCCGTCTCTATTTCTGTAACGGCTCTGATTCCTTTGACGTTTTTTCCCTTGCTACAAATTATGGATATGAAAACGGTGGCGGCCAATTACGGCAGTCCAATTGTCTTTTTGTTCTTCGGGGGGTTTGTCATGGCTTTGGCTTTAGAAAAAGTCAATTTACATCGTCGAATTGCGATTAATATCATTAAAATTACGGGGACCAGTCCCGATAGGGTTATTCTGGGTTTTATGTTAGCGACCGCTTTTTTGAGTATGTGGATTAGCAACACGGC
>JBCCSR010001038.1:0-2722 GCA_039199865.1 Bacteroidota bacterium | reverse complement strand
ATTGTTTACTGTGATGAATACAACATTTGTGATACCACCATTGTCATCATCGATGTCTTACTGCCCTTTGATTTGATATTGGATACGCTTTGTATCAATGAAATCGCATCAGCTTGCGTAGATACTTCCCAGCTTGAACTGAGAAGCGAAATCGTGAGTATGCGCAATGTTTGTTTGGATCAATCTGGTGAATCGGTCGCTTTTGAATTGGATTCGGTCAATTATTGCGTATCCTATACGGGATTAAGTACCGGAGCAGACACGGCCTGTATCGAATTTTGTGATGCCAGTGGCCTTTGTGATACGGTTCGAGTTTTTATCGATGTAGGAACTTGTGCCAATACTAGTCCGGAATGGGTAGTGGATACCGTATTTATCAACGAGACGGATACCTTCTGTGTTGATCGGTCGGAAGTCATGGGAGTTGAGTTGACCATTGATAATTACTGTACCGATTTATCCAACGGAAATGTAGATTTCTTTTTGGATCCAAGTACTTTGTGTGTCGAGTATACTGGTTTGGAGTTAGGAAAGGATACCGCCTGTGTCATCCTTTGCAATGAGGAAGGACTTTGTGATACTACTTTCTTCTGTATTTTGGTGGAACCCTTCTTTGATCCACCAACGGTAAATGATGACGTAGATACGACTAATATTGGTACCCCCGTTGTGATTGATATCAAAGCCAATGATGTTTTATTTGGAGGTTTAGATACCGCTTACATTCTTACGCCACCGATTTATGGAACGGCTACTTTGAATCTGGATTGTTCGCTGACTTACAATGCTGGCGATGAATTTTGTGAACGTTGGGATGAATTGACCTATGTGGCTTGTACACCCAATGGTTGTGATACGGCTACGGTACGCATTTGGATTGCCTGTGTGGATATCGTCATCTTTAATGCCGTTTCTCCCAATAGAGATGGAATCAATGATGTGTTCTATATCGCTGGAATTGAAGATTTCCCAGATGCGGAACTTCTAATCTACAATCGTTGGGGAAATGTGGTTTATTCTACAACGGGTTACAAAAACGATTGGCGAGGAACCTGGGATGGTGACAAGGATTTACCCGATGGAACGTATTACTACTTCCTCCGTTTAAACGACGATGAAGACCGCTCCTTCAGAGGCTATCTCGAACTGTACCGATAAAGCAATAATGATTATTTTGACTAATTGAATAGCCATCCCGAAGTTAAACTTTAGCTTCGGGATTTTTTTGTTGGGCATGATGAAAACGAAGGGTTGGAGTAGTGGAATTATTCCCTAGGAAAGGGGAGACAACACTGTTGTAAAAAAATTGTTGTATGGTTTACGGGAAAGAAAAGCTAAGGAAAGACTGGTGTTTGGATGGGAAAGATAATTTTGTATATATAGTGTTAATATTTACTTAGGACCGAGAAGAGGAAAGCTCCTTTTTTGAGTAGGAAGAGCAAAACGAGTTTAGAACTTGGGGAATAATTTTTTGAATATAATTTGTTATTTAGTCTGTAAGGGCTGCTTCTAAAATGCGTACTAAGGTCTTATCGCAATACATCAAATAACAATCATTGGTCAATAAGTCAAAACAGGTTTTTGCGTTTTGAGAACACAATTTTGCCCGGATGATCAGCAGTAAGTTTTTGGCTTTACTGGTCTTTTCGATTTGTAGTAGAAAAGATGCATCCGAGAATGGAGAACCATTTGAAGTAGAATTTTTATGACTAAAAGTAGCACCACCTTTTAAGCGCTCTTGATCGAGGAAGGGGCGAATGGCCAGTTGAGTGAGATAATCTGCGTATTGAATTTTACTGTCAATAATGCCGTAAACTTGATCGAGCATCGGAATAGGTCCATTGGTATGGCCTCGAGCAGATTTGGTTGAACTATTCATTTTTCATGGTTTTTCGCTGAATAGTATTTGTTAATTGCTTTGTGAAATTGTCACATATTGTGTTAGCTTTTCTTCATAGGACAAATTGCGTGCTGCTTTTTTCCAAAAAATAAAGGCAAATTTTGAAATTGTGAGCTTTGTTTTACTAAGAAATAAAAAGAAATGATGATTTGATTGAGGGGGGGAATAAATTGTCCCCGTTTTTTATTTGTTTAATTATGTGAAAATCAGTTATTTAGGTTTGTTTGTTTTGCCTTTATCCCTGCGTCGAATATCAAGAAACCTATTTTTTGTGACAAAATACTGGTCAAAATCATGACCAAAAATATTACTTTAGAGACTGCCCACAGAGCAATATTTCTCCGATAATGGCTTGTGGATCTTCACAAACAATTCTCAGATAACGGCTTTGAATGTCCAGATTGAGCCAAGATTTCCATTCTTTGTATTTGTAAGTGTGATAGCGAAACAAAGTAGTCCATTGACCTGGCGCTCCATATTCTACCCGCAGCCAGCCCTGACTATTTTGGTCAAATAAGAAGATTCCCTCAATCAGATGAGGCTTTTTCAAATCAAGAATGGTAAACATAGTGTTTTTGCCACCGGCATCGGGAGTTCGTTTTTCCATTAGCCATGCTTTTTCTACGCTCCCCTCAAAGGCAATCCTTATCATTTGATCGATGAGCAAAAAATGCCCAATGGACAAAGCAGACTGCCGATGTGTGGCCAAGCGGGCAGCGCAGAAAAAGCATGGCTAATGGAAAAACGAACTCCCGATGCCGGTGGCAAAAACACTATGTTTACCATTCTTGATTTGAAAAAGCCTCATCTGATTGAGGGAAT
>JBCCSR010001037.1:0-2726 GCA_039199865.1 Bacteroidota bacterium | reverse complement strand
GGTATTTGACGTTTCTCGCCTCGTAACCATTGGCCAAAATGTCGGTCATGATGATCTTCAACAGCTTCTCCGGAATGTATAAGTCCAAGCCCGCGATGGCCTCAATTTCCTGATTCCTGGGTGCCTCATTCACATTTGTACTCGTTCGACCAATTGTTGTCAACTGAGCATAAGGCAATTGATCCAGTAAATTAAAGCGTCCTTCCACGGTGACTTCCCCATCTTGATCATTAAACGTCAACAAATTACCGCGACGTGTTGGGTGAATCACTTTCAAAGAATCGCCAAAGGAAAAGACATCACGGTCTTCCTTGTGATCCAATAAACCATTGGCCTCAAAAATCAAGCGGTCTTTTGCCTGATCTTTGGCTTTCATGATCAAGGGATAAAGCTCCGCTTGCTGCGCTCCGACACACAATCCATTGCGTACCCTTTGGCCCATCGGGTTTTTGGGTGCCACAAAATCAATGTACAAATCATTTTTATCCCCTGGGCAACTAATTGAAAACCAGTCCGTATTTTTTAAGAGCGAAGCATCCAATCGAGCAAAGCCAGCAAATTGCAAGGCTTTTTGCTCGGCATCCAGTGCAATTTTTCCGTGAAATAAAGTCTGATGATCAATATAAAATTGGTCCTCAATACCGACCTCACCAATACCAGTAGTTTTTATTTTTTGCTTTTGCTTTTTCCCCTTTCCACTAAAACCACCCACAATTGATTGGAGCTCAAAAGATTGTTTGCGCACTCCCAAATCGTATTGATAAAAACCTTTTGCTCGGTATTCATTTTTACCCAAAATGTCAACCGTCGCCCGATCGATTAGGTGGTATTGATCGCTTCGATTGGCCACAATTTTGGCATTTTCCAAAGTTGTCATCACCCCACCTTGTTGAATTTCAAGGCTATCCTCAAAGGGATAAACCGTAGCATCTGCCGTTTCAATGTGGGTCACTCCACCCAATTTTAATTCATACGTTTTTAAATCATAGAAAGCCGTCTTGCCAAAAAATTGTAGAGAATCCTGTTCTGGATTGATGGAGCGAAAACTCCCTTCCCCATTTTCATCCGCTTTGAAAGTGATGGTTTTATTGGCCATGTCCCAGTCAAATTCATTGAGACTGGTAATGTAAGTATTGTAGGGTAAAATCGTTTCTACCGTATCCGCATTGGCTCCCACCGTTCCAATCTGTAGATCGAAATCCAAGCGCGAGTAAACATTTCGGGTATCCAAAGCCAAATGCTCTAAACCGCTAGTACGGATGACCAAATTAGAGGTGTCCGACTGTATGGAGTGTGCACCGATCGAATACAAAGAAGCATTGACCTTTCCTTTTTCCCAATCAAAAACACCTCTGCCTTTCAAGCCCCCGGGGGTAAGGATCAACATATCTTTGAGGGTATAATCATCGGAATTGAACAGGCGAAAAGGGGCCGATTTGGCCTGGACGTACATGCTATCGGTGTAAGGTTTCCAATCGATACTCACTTCCTCTCCCTTGACATCCGGAATTTCAATGGCGCCATTTCGCTCCTCCGTCAAAGTAAAATTATCTGCCGAGGATAAGAGCTGTTCGGGTTTAAACACGATGTCGTCGGACTCTACCGTTGCCCAGCGGTATTTGATTTGTCCTTGACCCAGGAAGCCTTCATTATTGAGATGCACCGCACCAGTGAATAGCCCCTTTCCTCCGTAAGTAGGCAAACCTTCGGTAGGCGTCTGATTGGCAAAACCAAGGGAATGATCTTCTTGTAAAACCAAGGTTTCACGAATTTCAGGAAAGATGTCCGCTGAAATCATTTTTCCCTTGAACTTCAAATCCGCTGCCGTGTATTGATCCAAATGATTGAAGCTAAAAGGATCTAACTCAAAATAAAAGGAATCTCGATGATAGCACGCTCCTTGGGTAGCATCAGTGTCATAGTAAACATAGGCTGGTCCCTTGGTTGTAAAAGAGGGAAACATGGGAATGTCCTGCTTGCCCGATTTGTTGGCCGGAGCGTCAATGAGCAAAACACCCCGCGTATGTTCAATTCTGGAAGCGATGGACAATGCTTCTTCTTCTCCATTGACTTTTCTACCACTAGGCACAAACAAATCGAAATAGCGAACGGAGTCCAGTTGAATTTCATTGTTTTGATATTTGAAATTAAAATCTTTCCCAATTAAAGAAGCATAGCCCGCAAATACTTTTCCATCAAAGTTCACATCCCGATCCTTCAACAGCGTCACGAAACCTTTATAAGGCTGTGCCGCTACTTTTTGGCGGTTGCTAAATTCGACAAGTTTGATGTCGCGAACATGGATTTCCTGCTTTTCGACATCAATTAAAGCATTCGTCGATTTCGATTTGGATACGTATTTAATGATGTCAAAATCTTTCTTGCCTTGACTGGCATCCGCAAAATGCAATGCTTTGGGCAATACTTTGACTTGCTGGGTATCTGAATTGTACTCGATAAAACCTTCTGCCAGCAGATCATACAACAAACTCTTGATGTGTTCGATTTCAAAACGAGGATTGATCTTTTGGGCAAACAACTGGGCGGGAAAAGTATACCTTTTTTCTTGTAAGCTCAGAAACTTTAAAATGGCAATGGGATTATTGGAAGCTACGTTTTGAAATTTGCGATAAGACTGTAAATCGAAATAGTCTAGAGACTCAAAACTCACTCTTTGATTGCCATTGCCAATCTTAGCATTTTTTTGGTTGATGCTTATTTTTCTG
>JBCCSR010001036.1:0-2728 GCA_039199865.1 Bacteroidota bacterium | reverse complement strand
CCAAAAAGAGGCCCTTGAATTTCATTGTTTTTCATGGAATCCTTCTGCACATTTTTTCTTAATCACCACTTCTCAATTCTTTTCAGACTATGAGAGTTTGGTGCAAATTGCTCATGCTTTGAACCAATTTTTACAAGGAAAAATAATGGTGCAACCAGAGGAGGAAGATGCCTTGCAATACATTGATTTTAGCGAGTGGCAAAGAGAGTTGTTTCTAGAAAAAGCCGATGCTGGATTTGCTTATTGGACAACAAAAAATATTTCAACCAACTCGTTTCAATCGATTTTTAAGAAGGCAAATGAAGCCAATTTGTCTTCTCCCCAATATGCTCGCTTTCATAAAGTTTTGTCTCCTCAAATCATGGAAAAACTTCCACCTTTACTTCAAGATAGAGGAAGCTCAGTGCAGCACTTTTTGATGACTATATGGTGGAAATTGCTCTTTAGATATGTCAATGCACCATGCTCCCTTTGTTATCGGCATCACGGTCGTTCCCACGAGGCTGTTCAATCCATTGTCGGGCTTTTCGAAAAATATCTTGCTTTACCGGACGCCTTATTAAAGGAAGAAGATAGCGTTTGGCAATTGGCAGCAAAGATTCAGGAGGTTGTCACCCAAGATGAGGCCCACCAAGATTGTTTTGATCGAAATATTGGCCAAAGAAATACGTCCATTACTTTTCCCTATCAATTTGCTTATTACCCAACACCGGCCTTCAACTCAAATTTGGAATTATTGGATTTTTCTGCGCACGCGGAGGACTATGAACTGAAAGCTAATTTTATTTTAAGGCCAAATCAGGAGCTTCACATCTGCTTGGATTATGATGGAAATTATTTTGAGGAGAGATGGATGTCGACTTTGGTGGAACAATTTGAGGCAATGATCCTTGGGGAAATCATGAAGGAAGAGAAAGGATTGGAGGCCTGGGCTCACGAAAAAATAAAGTGGAATTGCAAAGAGCAGCATCAACTGAATCCAATAAGCTCAAATGTGTTGCCCACGCAGAATGTAGTTGATCTATTCGAAGATGCGGTCAAGCAAAACACTTTGCAGACGGCCATTGTATACAAAGAAAAGACCGTGTCTTATCAAGCACTAAACGAGTCTGTTAATCGTCTGGCTCGACTGATTCAGCAAAAAATAAAAGGGGAGACCAAGCGAGTCATTGGCGTACAGATGACCAATCCTCTGAATGCGGTTACGACCATGTTGGCGATTTTGAAATCAGGAAACGCGTTTTTACCGATCGACCATACCAATCCTGGGTTGCGAACCAACTTGATGCTGCGTCAGTGCAATGCAATCTTATTGCTCACTGATCAATCCAGTGAAGAACCAACTGGCTGGGAAAACAATTTAAGTTGGGACGAAGTGGAGTTGCAATGGCAATCAATGGCGGCAAACAATCTCAATCTCAGCATTGCCATCGATGATCCATGCTACTTGATTTTTACTTCTGGCTCCACTGGACAACCCAAAGGCGTACAAATTGCCCATCATTCTTTGGTCAACTACTTGAATTGGTTGGTGCCCAATTTTACGATCAATGCAAACGATGCTACCGTGTTATTTTCCTCAATGTCTTTCGACTTGGGCTACACTGCTCTTTGGTCTTCGCTGGTATCCGGAGCTACCCTACATCTGGTCAATCCGACCCAATTTTTACCCTTCCTAGCAAAAGCAAATACCTATTTTAGCAAGCACCACATTACTTACATCAAATGTACCCCTTCTCATTTCAAGCTGATGCTTGAAGCAGATGACTTTGAGCTTGTCAAAGGAAAACAGGACATTAGACTCATCGTTTTGGGCGGGGAGCCCATTGTGCCGAGTGACTTAGCCACTTATTTTCAGCATCAGGCCAATGTAGAAATGGTCAATCATTACGGACCAACGGAAACAACCATCGGCGTTATCTGTCATCCCATTAAAAAAGGGGAATTACAAAAATATGCTCAACTACCAGTCATCGGTCGCCCTTTTGGGAATCATCAAGTATGGATCTGTGATGAAAACCAGGAACCCGTAGCCATTGGCGAATATGGTGAACTATACATTTCTGGTCCCGGTGTTGCTCTGGGTTATGCCGGACGAGAGGAGCTCACCCAGGAAAAATTCGTTTCCTTAAATTTTACCGAAAACAAAAATATAACTTGCTACGCCACTGGGGATCTTGGCAGATGGTTGCCTGACGGTACCATTCAATTGGCCGGAAGAAAAGACAATCAGATCAAAGTAAGAGGCTATCGGATTGAACCAGAAGAAATTTCGAGTGTCATTGGTGAAATGGCCGGTGTTAAAACGGCTTACACCCTCATCGATCAAGCAAGTCATCAGGAGGCAGTTTTGAAATCTTTTGTAGTATTGGAAGGGCCACAAGTAGAGATGGCATCAATTACGGAATTTTTAGGAGAACGATTGCCAGCTTACATGATTCCTGCCCAGCTTTTTAAAATAGATGCTCTACCCCTATCCGGTAATGGTAAAGTCAATCAGGGGGCATTGCGGGAAATGGCTCATGCCAAACCCAACATTCAAGATACCGTATTGCCCAGTAGTGAATTGGAGTTGGCTTTAGTAGAAATTTGGGCCTCCCTTTTTAATCAGGAACATTTGGGCTTGACGGATCACTTTTTTCAGTTGGGAGGGCACTCTTTAATGGCGATGAAAATGCAGCAATCGGAATCGTCACGGCAAACTTTTTCTGGACTACGGACAACATTT
>JBCCSR010001035.1:0-2730 GCA_039199865.1 Bacteroidota bacterium | reverse complement strand
GTTTGCCAAACCGGGTTTACGCAGGCCCGTAGCCATCTCTAGTCGTCAACGCTTATCTGGTTCGGCGGCCAATGCGGATGTGGCCTCGGCCAACTATTTCAATGAATACGATATCGAATCTTCGGAAGAGGAAACGTTTGAGGGAACTGCATGTTGGGTTTTAGAATTGAAAGCCAAAAACAATTTGGTAAGTTATCCCAGAATCAAGTATTGGATCAGTAAAGACCAACAATTTGGTTTGCAAGCAGCCTTTTATGGCAAGTCAAAAAAGCTGATTAAAGTGGCTCAGTTTAAATACGATAATACTTTTACTTACGAGGGGAAAGATCATGGTTTTGTATCGGAGGTTATCATTTTTGACAAAATAAATGAAGCCGATAAAACCACTTTAGTCTTAGACAATATTCGTTTAAAGAAATACAATAATTCCAAATTTCAAAAAGGAAGGATGCTGGATGAGTAAGTGTTTGATTTGATTCTTGAGCTCCTATTTAGGGTTCAGGATCAAAATAAAAGGCCTGTAATTTTGGAATAACCATTTGATTACTCGCCAACCAAACGCAGTACTCTGGGGCCAGATCGATGGGTTGTAAAAGCCATGTTTGCTCATTCAATAAAGCCCGTTGTTGTTGAATATCTATTGTCGAAAAAGGATATTGCAAGCCCGATCCATCGGCTTTGACCAATGCTTCTTTTTGTACCCAAAGTTGATAAAAGAGTGTTTCTGGCTGTTCCGAACCTTGCAGGTCTTCCCATTGATTTTCGGTCAGCTGGTTTCTGAAATTTAGAAGATTAATTGATTCTTTTTTCTCAATGTCGATGCCCACTTTAGCATCAGTGCTCAAAGCGCAGACGATGAATTGTCCAGAATGACTGATGTTGAAGTCCAGCTGGGGCAATGAAGCCAGAAAGGGTCGATTGTTTTTTCCGTACTGAAATGATTTGATGTTTTCACGAGTAAAGCCCAAAAAACTCAATCCTTTTAATAATAAATGTTTGCCCATTACACTCGCGACTTGATCTGCATATTGGTTGTAAGCGGCAACTTTTTGAATTTGTGATTTTGGCAATTGAGCGAAGTAATGAGCATAGGAGGGTTTGCGCAAATTCTTTTGCAGCTCGGTATGACAAATGAGAACCGTCTTAGTTTCCATACTGCCCAAATTAAGCAAATTAAATCTTTTATTGTAATGAAACGTCCACGATTCAATCGTCGTCAAACATTAAGGAAAAGGACGATTCAATGATGGTAAGCCTTTCTGGAACCCAATCAGTTCCATTTGAGCTTAATTAAAAATAAAATCGACAGATGAAAACGAAGTTGAAATTTCTGAGTAGCTTTTTAGTTTGTTTTTTGTTATTGCATTACTCGGCATTAACGTATGGGCAGAGTACCGTAGCAGATTCGGTGGATACCCAAATTCATTTTAAGGGAGATTTTCGTTTCCGAGTAGAACACGATTGGAAGTCGCGCAAATCAGATGGAACTTACCGAAATGATCGGAGTCGCCTACGCTACCGCTTTCGTTTTGGATTGACCAAAAACCTCAACTCCTCCTACTCCATCGGTGCTCGAATACGGACGGGCAACATCAATGACCAACAAGGTCCTCACTTGACCATTGGTGGTGGAAATGGCGAATTTGGCTTGAGTCAGATTGGCTTCGAAAAGATTTATTTTCGCTTTGAAAATAAACACTGGTGGGCTTGGATTGGTAAAAATGATTATCCCTTTTTCAAACAAAATGAGCTTTTGTGGAATGACAATGTATTTCCCGAGGGGGCCGCAGTGGGCTGGAAACTGAAGGCACAAAACAATTGGCAAATCCAACCCGTAGTCGGCCATTTTATTTTTAAATCCCATCAGCAAACCTTTGATTTGGATGCTTATCTATTTAGTGCGCAAATCAAATCTGTTTGGACCATCAATCCTCAACATCGTTTAATGGCCAATGTCGGCAATCTGTATTTTAACAATATGCCTGATATTCCTGATGGTCAATCCACTTATCATATGAACTACCATCTATTCAATACCTCTTTCTGTTATGAATTCACTGGGTTCCGACAAAAAATAAGCGCTGGGTTCGACCTGTTTTACAATACGACCGACTATACGCAAGAAGGCAAAATGGAGGAAGCCTATCTCAACGAAAAAACGGGCTGGGTGCTCAATGTCAAATTGGGCCAACTGAAAAAACAAAGCGATTTCACCCTCGAATTCTATTATGCCTCCATCGACAAATACGCAATTGTTGATTTTTTAGCCCAAAACGATTGGGCCCGTTGGGACTACAGCGGTAACAATGCTAGCGGCTCCCGCCTCTCGAATTTCTCCGGTTACGAAATCCGAGCTGGCTATCAATTGACCCACTTTTTCAACCTAATTTTACGCTATTATCAAATTCAAGAAAAGGTAACTCCTCAAACTTTTAAGGAGAACGGGCAACGGATACGCTTGGATTTGAATGTGAGGTTTTGATTTTATTTATTTGCAATAAACCCGACAAAAGATATGCTCCAATACCAATGACGATCGCTCATTTTGAAAGCTATTCACCTCAATCCAATAAGTTTTTCCGTTTTGGAGAAAATATCTATAATACGTTCAAAGCACCCATAGATAAAGAAAGAATAATGTTATTATCTCCATTTCGAAACGATTGGCCATGATTGATTTTAACGGTAATCTAGTTGGAACTACTCAGAAATACTCCTCCTATTTGTCCT
>JBCCSR010001034.1:0-2735 GCA_039199865.1 Bacteroidota bacterium | reverse complement strand
CTTCCTACACCTATTTTGATCATGATCAAATCAAAACCAGTACGGAAAATGGGAAGCAGTTGTGGTATGTCTACAATGATTACTTACAAAATACTTACGTCCTTCCCGAAGATCCCGCCAATCCCCAAAATGATGCTTATAACAAAGCCTATATCAAGCAGGTTTATGATAACACCGGAGGAACACGTGAAACGGGAAAAGTCATTCAATCTATGGCGAGGAATCTTACGGACTTAAATCAAGCACTCAATACGACCTATGAGTACGATGGAATTGGTCGAGTACATACCACAAAAACAGATACGCCTTTTGGTCACCAAGAAATCAATGGAACGGCCTACGATGGAGGTACAGACCGGATTGCCGGACTTTACCATCAATATCGAGATCAGACGACCCAAGAATTCAATGTATTTGACCACGCCAAAAGATTGACCAATCAATACTTCTTAAGCGCTTTGGGTGGTGGCCACATTGCTCGAAACCAATACAATTATCGGGATGAACTGATTGAAAAAGATTTAGGGGTTCAGCCCAGTGGACAAGCCCTTCAGTCTTTGGATTATCATTACAATAAACGAGGCTGGTTAACCAGAATCAATCACCTCTTCCCCGGTGAGAGCGATCAGCCCATCAATGAATGCGATCCGGTACCACAAGTTGAGGGCAGTTGTGAAAACGCCCCCCAAATCAATTTACAAGAGTTGCTACAAATTCGCTTGACAGATGAGCCGCTCAATCTGGAATGCTACGAGGATTGTGAATATTACAATATTCCAGGTTTGGTCTACACTTGTGATTATCATCTAAAATTTAATGTCAACGTCTTCCCTCGAATCAATGAAATCATGATCGATAGTGTGGTCGTCAATTTACCGGGCTATCCCTACGATGTGGCCTTGGTCAATGGCGTCTATCAATTCGGTAATTTTACGACGGATTTGCAGCAATGGTTGTTGCAAAATGATTATCAAAGTGAAGGGGTGGAGGTGAGTTTATCTGATCCAGATATCTGTTTGATGGAAATCATGGTCAAAAAAACGGATTCCAGACACATACGGGTGATGCACGGCAACAGCGATAATTTTACCGACCAATGTACTTTTACCAACCCTGGTCCGGTTGCTACCGTCCCCATTGACTTTACCGGCTGGTTCATTGGAAGTACGGGGCTATACTCCTATCCCAATCCATTTTTCCGAAGCAATTGTAAATATACCCGAAAACAAAATGCGCCTAGTCCAACGGTGGAGTCTTCTGATTTTCCGATCAAAGTGTATCGGGTTGAATTGACCGCTGGAGAAATCTTTATTTTGACGGAATCAGAACTTGGCGCATACAGCGGAGCGTACACCATCTTGCAATGTCAAACCTATGAAAGTTTAACGCACAAAATAGAGGTGATGGCCAATGGAAACACAATGGCGGTCGCTTTGTCTCAACTATTGGAGATGCGAAAATCGGAAGAAGTGGTGTTTACCCAAAGTGATACTTGTGAAGCGCCCGCTCCACCAATGTGTGAAAATACAATACAAATTGATCCCCATAACATCAGTGGCTTGATTTACTACGAAGACAGTCCTCCTCCCTACAACTATTTTAACTTTCCAGATTATGAACTGCTCAATAACGGTCCGGGTACGCTGACCTTTCCCTATTTGCTTTTAAACAATGGCCAGGGGGCCAATATGAATCATGTTGGCGAATACGAGTGGACGCTGGGAACCATCATCGATGAGGAGAAAGAGGTCGTATCCTACAAAGTGGTTTTTGATATCATCAGAATAGGAGAAAACCGGAGTGCGACGGTGATTGGCATCCATGATGGAAATGGTTTTCTTTCCTTTAATGGAGGGCAAAGCACTTTAGAATTATCGGGCAATATCACTTTACCTTATCATGCGGAGTTGATTTTAGACCATCCACCAACAGTGGAACAAGTCGCCAACCTAAAAACGGTATTTTTCAACCGAGCCAATGTAACCATCCCATCGCTTTACGCGGAAATGACCTATCGGGAAGCGTGCCCACCGAACCTATGCGAATCGATTGTCCCTCCTTGTTCTGCCGAAGAAATCGCCTTCCAATTGGCCTCTATTGAAGCAATTAGAGCTGCTGCTGAATACTTGGAAATCGACTCCCTCCCGATGCCCAACAACTTAATGCGAGTAATCCTCTGCGATGGGACAGCAGTTTATTTATTTGAACATGAACTGGCAATCCTTCAAGGCAATTATGAAATTGTCCAATGGATCGGAGTGAGCGATGTCAACCAAACTTTTAGAGCCACTCCTCAAGGTGAAAACACACCGGATGCTTTTGCCATACGACTCTACTACCAAGAACAGCGGAGCGATCAATTTGAAACAATGGATGGTACACCACAGCTCAACGGCAATATCTCCAACATTTACTGGCAGGCCCGTAGCCGCCAAGTGCAACGCTACGGCTACAGCTACGATGAACTAGACCGACTCAAAGGAGCGATCTACAAAGATCGCCTCCCCGATCAATCCTGGTCAATGGATAACAAATACACGGTTTCTGATATCAGTTATGATAAAAATGGCAACCTCTTATCACTAGCGCGAAGAGGACTAATCCGGCATTGCCCAAATGCGCCTCAATATGGCTTTGTGGATATCCTAGCTTATCAAAATTACAATGGTAATCAAGTAGGACAAGTAGTCGATGCGGCTCCAGAACACGGTGGGGTACGAGCCAATATCAACGAT
>JBCCSR010001033.1:0-2738 GCA_039199865.1 Bacteroidota bacterium | reverse complement strand
GACCCAGTTGCCTGAAACGCCATCTTTACGTACGATATCAGTAACGAGATTGGGGGTATCCGCAGAAAACGTAGTGGCTACCATTGATACTCCCAGCAGCCACCAGGGCATATTCCGGCCCGAGAGGAAGTATTCGGCAGAGTTTTTACCTGATCGTTTGGCTACGAGCAGACCAATGAGCAAAGAGACGAGAAAGAAGCAAAAAACAATAATCCAGTCGAAAGTGCTTAGACTCATAGTGGGGCTTTTCCTTTGTTTTGATGGTATACTTTCGCGGTCTTTTTCTCAATTTTTGATCAAGAAAAAAACCAACAGGAAGTAAGAAACGAAAAAATATAAAATTATTTTAATTTCGCGTTCACAGGTCAAGAGAATTCAGTTGAAAATTGAAACATTCTAAGCTGTAATCCTTAAACACCATATACTTTCACCTTTTCAGTCTTCTCTTAGAGAACGAGCTGATTCAAACGCAGAAATGATATGAAACCCACTTTGTTAATTCTGGCTGCCGGCATGGGGAGCCGTTACGGAGGTTTAAAACAGTTGGATGCCATCGGGCCCAACGGAGAGACCATCATTGATTATTCCGTATACGACGCCATCCGCGCTGGATTTGGAAAAGCAGTCTTTGTCATTAGAGCGCATTTTGCCAACGATTTCAAAGCCAAAGTAACCGATAAATTTAAAGATCAAATCGAAGTCGCCTTTGCCTATCAAGAAATTGATACGCCCATCGAAGGCTTGGATGTTATCCCCGACCGTGCCAAGCCCTGGGGAACTGCTCATGCCATGTTGGTCGCAGCAGATGTGGTCCAAGAACCTTTCGCCGTATTGAATGCCGATGATTTTTATGGGGTCTCTGCCTTTCAGCAAATTGCCGATTTCCTTACCACTAAGGCAGCTCCTGATCATTACGGAATGGTGGGCTACGTATTGCAAAATACGCTTTCCGCTAATGGTTCTGTTTCTCGTGGGGTAGCAGATATGGATGGGGAGCACTATTTAAAAACAGTGGTTGAACGCCATAAAATTGAACGGATTGATGGTACGATCTCGCATGAGCTAGAGGGGCTAAAGCATCCACTTTCTGATGAGGCACTGGTCTCGATGAATTTCTGGGGTTTTCATCCCAACATTTTTGCAGAAATCCGAACACAATTTCTGGCTTTTGTCAAGGACAATCCCGATGATCCCAAGGCAGAGTTTTATATTCCACTGGTAGCCAATCGAATGGTACAGCGTGGGCAAGTTAAGCTAAAGGTATTGACTTCCCGTGATCAATGGTATGGGGTGACCTACCAAGAAGACAAGCCCGATGTTTTGGCGGCATTAGAGCGTATGACTGCGGAGGGGCGTTATCCAAGTCCACTTTGGAAAACAGTTGCTGTTTAGTACTATCCACACCATTTTGTACTAGACAACAGGTTGGACGATACATGTGAGCGATGTTTCGAAAAAACTTAGCTCCTTTCGATTGGTGCCAACTGTTCAGCCGCAAATCTCGCTGAAAATTAGCCGGAAGTTTGCCCAGCGCTTTCGGCTAATTTTAGGCAGGCTATGAGCTTTTTGATTTCACTCGCCTCGTTAAAACTGTGCAAACAAAAACGAATTCTCTCTTCTCCTTTTGCTACAGTTGGATAAACGATGGCCTTTGCATAAAATCCTGCTCGCTCTACATTTGCGGCCAGAGCTTTTGCCTTTTCTGCACCCGGAATAACCATACATTGAATGGCACTTTCGCTTGGAATGAGTGCGGAGCCATATACACTTTCCGCGAGTTCTTTTTTCAACAAATCGATGTTTTGCTTGAGCTGCACTAGTAAAGGCTCACTTTCTGCTAAAAGCAAATAAGCGGCCTTGATGGAAGCGATGGAATGCATGGGTAAACCCGTAGAGAAAATAAACGGGCGACTGAAATTAATCAAATAATCCCGCAGCAAATGACTCCCCAACACCGCAGCTCCGTGAGCGCCCAGTGCTTTTCCGAAAGTGATGACTCGGGCAAAGACGTTGGCGGTCAAACCCAACTCACTCACCAAGCCCCGCCCATTTTTACCAAACACTCCCGTGGCATGCGCCTCATCGACAATCAAATGAGCTTGATATTGTCGGCAAAGGTGTTCGATATCAAGAAGTGGTGCCGAATCTCCATCCATGGAGTAGACCGATTCGACGATGACAAAAATTTGGCCTTGTGCTTTTTTCAGTTGTGCTTCTAAGTGTTGCAAATCATTGTGCCGAAAAATTAACTTTTGGGCTTTACTCAAGCGGATCCCATCAATCAGGCTGGCGTGAATCAATTGGTCGGAGAGAATACTATCTTCTTTTGTTGCAATACAAGACAGCAAACCCAAATTGGCATCGAAACCCGAATTGTGTAAGAGCGCAGCTTCTGCTTCGTGGAATTGAGCAATTTCTTGTTCCAGTTCTTCGATAAACGAATGATTTCCGGTGATCAAGCGCGAGCCGGTAGCGCCAGCTTTTTGAATATGGGACAAGAATTGAGCGGTGAGCTGGGAGAGGCGAGGGGAACGGGCAAGGCCCAAATAATCGTTGGAACAAAAATCGATTAGGTGATCTTTGAGGGGTAAATCACGATAAGTATGGTCGTTTTTTACCCCTCAAAGATCACCTAAAAGAATTTTTTTCCAACGATTAATTGGGCCATGCCCGTTCCCCTCGACACTCCCATCTCACCGCAAAAAAATGTTACCAAATTCAAAAAGAATGAGCAACCG
>JBCCSR010001032.1:0-2747 GCA_039199865.1 Bacteroidota bacterium | reverse complement strand
TTATGGGTCTTTGGTGATGGAACAACTAGTACTGAGGAGAACCCAAGTCATAACTTTACCATGCCTGGGACCTACGTCGTCAATTTAACCACAAGTAATGATTGTGGGAATGATGATTTTTCCTTGGTGGTCAATATTCTTGCGGCACCGACTGCTAGTATCAATGCCCTTCCATTGGAAGGTTGTGTTCCCTTAACTGTACAATATTCTGGTGAAACGAGTGATTTGGTCGATACGTGGTCTTGGTCATTTCCCGGTGGGATACCAAGCAATTCTAGTGAACAAAATCCACAGGTAGTTTATGCCAATTCGGGTGTCTACGCCGCGGATTTAATGGTTGCAAATGCCGCGGGAAGCAACAGCATTTCGACGACCAACCCCATTCAGGTAGATACCTTGCCGAGCGCTCAATTTTCTTTCAGTGTGGATGGCAATACGGTAACTTTTACTAGTTCGGTTGTCAACGCAGCGGAGTACTTATGGAATTTTGGCGATGGAACGACCAGTACAGCAATCAATCCGGTCCATCAATTTTCTAGTGGTGGAACTTACACGGTTACACTCAATACCAGCAATGATTGTGGAAATGCCGATGCGGTCGTTTTATCCGTAGAAGTGGAAGATGCTTTTACGGTTGCCTTCGCGGCTAACTTTACGGAGGCTTGTGCTCCCTTCGTCTTTGACTTTACCGATTTGTCTAGCCCCGGAGCCACCACTTGGAATTGGAGTTTCCCCGGAGGAAACCCCGAAAACTCGACCGAGCAAAATCCGACTGTTGTGTATACCACTCCAGGCGTTTATTCGGTTAGTTTGGAAGCGGGGAATGGTTTGCAAAGTAGTGTGTTTTCAGAGGTAGATTATTTGACATTGATAGAAATTCCTTTGGCGGGATTTGATTATACAGTTGATGGAAACATCGTTAGTTTTACCAATAACTCAATCAACGGCATTACCTATGAATGGGATTTTGGTGATGGAACTCCTTTTAACACGGATGAAAATCCAGTTCATGAATTTGTGCCAGGAATTTACACCGTTTCTTTAGCGGTAAGCAATGGTTTGTGTAGTAGTTTTATCTCCCAAACGATTGACGTCAATTCCACCGCAACCCATGAGTTGACGGACGGTCATCAGTTGAGTATTTTCCCCAATCCCACTCAAGGCCTGATCAACGTAAGTATGGATCGCAATATCAATCGAGCCCTCAACTATCAGCTCTTGTCAACTGATGGAAAAATATTGTTGAGTGAATCTTTTGCGGTCGGATCAGATTTTGTCATCGATGTGACTCATTTGCCCACTAGCATTTACTTGCTGAAGATCGAATACAATGGCCAACGTGTTTTGGAGCGGATTTTGAAATATTAAAATTATTTTCCACAAAAAATAGCTGTATTGCTTTGCAGATGATAGGAATGACTAAAACAAGTAGAAATTGCCATAAGTTCTGCATTTTCTTGGGAGTTTTTTGGGGTCTCTCTTTGGGGACTTTTGCCCAAAAAAAAGCGGTGGGTTTGGCGATTGAATCTTTCTATTCTGATGAAGAAAAAAGCAAACGGGAAAAGAGCTACGATCCCAGAGACTTTGCGGACATTTATCCTTTTGATCCCAACGGATATACGTTGAGGGGGATAGAAAAATTTGAAGCGGAATTTTACGAAGAGTCATTGAAAGATTTTTCGGAGGCTGTAAAACTGGCACCAGATTGTGGCATTTGTTATTACTATCGTGGCTACAATTACATGAGGCTGGATAGTATGGCGCAGGCAAAAAAGGATTTGCATCAAGCCATCTCATTTGAGCCCTTGTTGATTGAAGCCTACAATGATCTGGGCAGTTTGTACATCTGGGAAGATCAGATCGACTCGGCAAGAGCCATCCTAAAAACTGGGATAGAGTACTATCCTGCTTTTCCCCATACGTACTATAATTTAGGGCTGGTAGAAAGCATTAGAGGTAGGCCTTCGAAAGCCATCAAACAACTTCGAAAATCTCTTGAGATCGATCCTTGCTATCTACAATCCTCTTCGTTTTTGATCAGCATTTTCCTCTACAGAAATCAACTTAAGAAGGCGGAATTGACTTTGAGTAAGGCATTGGAATGTGATCCTGATCGATCAGAGCTTTATTTATGGAGCTCAATGATCAAGCTTTTGCGGAGGAAAAAGAGCGCTGCATTGGCAGACATTACCAAAGCAATCGAATTGGAAGGGCGCTATATTTATTACTATCTCAGAGGAGTCATCCAGGTCGATAAAAACGATTATACAAAAGCCATTGAGGACTTTGCAAGTAGCTTTCGCGTCAATCCATTGGGGGATAAAAATTTTAGGGGAAGTTACATTTACAAAAAGAACCAGAAGGATCACCAAGCATTGATTCAATATTTTTTTGAGCATCGAACGGACTATGACCAAGCATCTGTCGAACACCTGGAAAAAGGGATTTGTATGATGATGTTAGGAGATCTGAAGGAGGCGAAAAAGAAGATAGAGAAAGTGAGAAAAAATAAGAAGGAAGATGCCTTTCTTTTGTTACTCTTGGGCATCATTAGTGAAAAGCAATGGGAAATAAGATCAGCCACCAAGTTTTACAATCAAAGCCTAGATTTGGATCCTACTCTGGTAGAAGCCTACAAAAGGCGAGGCTTGATGCGAGAGAAGAATGGACAATATCTGGAAGCTAAAAATGACTTTGTAAAAATGTATGAATTGGATGAGAATTCCTCGGAGGCCTTGAAGTACAAG
>JBCCSR010001031.1:0-2748 GCA_039199865.1 Bacteroidota bacterium | reverse complement strand
CGATGTGGGCGT
This sequence comes from Bacteroidota bacterium, assembly GCA_039199865.1. GTDB lineage: Bacteria > Bacteroidota > Bacteroidia > Chitinophagales > Saprospiraceae > JALZUU01. The sequence continues at coordinate 2,736 of JBCCSR010001031.1, read as the reverse complement.
CCTCAATCCGGCTAAGCCTTTCTTTCCTTTTGGCCCTGTTCCCAAAGTTGGCAGTAAATTTTTTGTTGGGCACCCCGAAGCGTTTAATAAGCATTTGAAGAATGTTGCCGCTTTGGATTCTTTAACCTTAAGGCTAACTTGGGCAGATTTGCCAACAAGCAGTTTCCCAACGCATTATGCGCATTACACTCAGAGTAGTCAGGTTACGAATGACAATGCTTTTACCATCGACGTTGAAGTGTTGGAAAATGGAGATTGGCGTTCGGTGGATAGCAATATTCCTTTGTTTGTCAGCAATACCAATGCGAATGTCGCACCTTCGAGTACCTTGCAAATTGATTTGTCGGATTTATTGACCAGTCGAGCTCCCGACGGGGAAGTGTTTAGCAACTTAACGCCCTTATTGCAAAGGGGGTTTGTACGATTTCGTTTGAACCGAAACTTTTTACACAAAAATTATCCAACTTCTATTACGGCTGCGGTGGCAGCTGATCCTTCTACTACCATTCCCAATGAGCCCTACACGCCAACGATCAGTGAGATCAAAATGACTTATCGTTCCTCGAAGACGGTTGATTATCGGGATGCACATTCCGGTACTTTTGCGGATTGTTACGAGCAATTGTTTCACATCGAACCCTTTGGTTGGAAAGAGATATATCCCATCCCAAACAGTGATTCGACGGAGGATTATGTGGTGACTCCTAAATTGCTCCCCGAATTTAAAGTGAGCGAAGCGATTGATGAAAGCCATCCCGATTTAATGACTACCGATGCGGAAGGGACTTTGTACATTGGCTTAAAAGAATTGGTTCCAGAGCAAAATGTATCCATTCTCTTTCAAGTGGCAGAGGGGAGTGCTGATCCGGAGAAAAATACACAACAGGTCTTTTGGTCTTATTTGGCCAATAACCAATGGATTGATTTTGATCGAAGTGAGATCTTAGCAGATGCTACCAATGGTTTGTTAAATTCGGGAATCATCACCTTTGTCATGACCAAAGCAATGACTGCGATCAACACCAGCCATCCCGCCAACACCTTTTGGATCAAAGCCAGTGTAGCCCGCCAGACCACTGCGATCAATCAGATGATTGCCGTGATGCCACAAGCGGTGAAGGCGACTTTTGCCAAACAAGAGGGCAATGATTTGGATCGACTTTCGGATGCCTTGCCCGCAGCAACCATTGCCAAACTCAAAAATCGGCAAGCGGCTTTCAAATCTGTCTTGCAACCCTTTGCCTCCTTCAATGGGAAAGTAGCGGAAACGGATGAGGCGCCGGAAGGAGTGAGCGGAGCAGAGGTGTTCAATAAAAACCATAACGAATTTTACATACGCATCAGCGAGCGCCTGCGACATAAAAACAGAGGCATCACCATTTGGGATTACGAGCGATTGGTTTTGCAAAAATTCCCTGAAGTCTACAAGGTCAAATGCGTCAATCATACGCGAAGTTTTGACGGTATTCTTCCCGCAAGTGAGCATGCTCCCGGCAATGTCAAAGTCATTGTCATGCCCAATTTGCACAACCAAAATGCAGTCGACCCACTGCGACCAATGATCAGCCTGGCTAAATTAGAAGCAATCAAAAACTACCTACAAAGCCTGATTTCCGACTTTGTCGATTTGGAGGTGAAAAATCCACAATTTGAACGAATCAAAGTCACCTTTAACGTAAAATTTTTAGAAGGAAAAGACAAAGGATTTTACCTCAACCAACTCAATCAAGACATCATCAAATTTCTGTCGCCCTGGATTTATAAAGAAGGAGAGGACTTGGCCTTGGGTGGAAAAATCCATCGTTCGGTCATCTTAAATTTCATTGAAGAAACAGATTATGTGGACTATTTGACGGATTTTAAAATGGATCACATCATCTCCGAGAGCAAAATACTTTGTGATGTAGAAGAGGCGATTGCTTCTACCTCTTCTTCGGTCATTGTTGCTGACCAAGAACACGATATTAACCCTGATATCCTTATCGAATGCAAGACGTAAATTATTTATTAAAAGAACCAGAGTTAGAAGACAGTCGAAATTTTCAGCTGTTGAAAGAGGTGGGAATCAAGCGCATTGAGGAGCTGGCCTATCAATTGTGGACGGACTACAACCTACACGATCCGGGGATTACTTTATTGGAGTTACTTTGCTACGGAATTACGGATTTGGGGCATCGTACCGCCTTTGACATTAAAGATCTGCTCACCGAACGGATCAATGCCGTAGCTCAAAACAACAGCAATTTTCATACTGCTTTCCACATCTTTCCCTCTAATCCAGTTACGTTTAATGATCTGAGAAAATATCTGGTCGACATTGATGGCGTTCGTCATGCCTGGATCAATAAGCATCGGAGCATTACTTATTGTCTCGATCCTTTGTCAAAGACTTTGAAGGATGAATGTGTACTCCAGGACGATGAGCTCTGTGCGCCACTTAATGGCCTTTACGACGTATTGTTGCAGTACGAAGATTTTGTGGTCAATCAACGAGTGGTTCACCTTGGAGCAATTGAAGTCGATATTGCCGCCGCCGCGGCTCCTGATGAATTTAGATTGCCCGATGAGGAGGGAATGGAGTTTTATGTCAAGTACGACTGCATCCTAGAGGCCATACACGTTTATGCCCAGGGAGCGGAAATAGGTGCCGAAAACAATCTGACGCTTCGCTTACTGAGGAAGGAGGAAGATGGTGATTTTCAGGAGGTCGTTTTTCAAACAGGCGCTATACAAGCT
>JBCCSR010001030.1:0-2749 GCA_039199865.1 Bacteroidota bacterium | reverse complement strand
TGGAATTTCACTGGTAATTTCATTCCCGATGGGGTAACGGCACAGACCGTAATCGACGATTACATCAATGCCATCGGGACGAGTACAAAACTAATGGGCGTCAAGAAATTGCATCAAAGAATGGAAGTGAGTGCACAAGGAATGTCGTTAGTAACGGATGTTTATCGGCAAAGTCCCGATAAATTTGCTGCGGTGATAAAAATGGGGCCGACTGTGATTCAGAAAGAAACCTACGATGGTACAGTGGGGAAAGTGAGTGGAATGCAAGAAAACAAAACTTTGGAAGGAGAGGAGCTGGAATCGTTTAAAGAGAGAGCCACTATTTTTCCGGAGTTGACCTATGATCAAAAGGGCTTTAAAATGGAACTGAAAGGCATTGAAGAGATCAATGGACAGAATGCTTATAAAATGCTCATTGAATCTCCCTCAGGTGAAAAAGTGACCGAATATTTCGCCGTTGAAAGTAGCTTGAAAATTCGTTCTGTATCGGGAGAAGGAGAAACGGTAGACTTTTCGGAATACAAGGCAGTGGATGGCATTATGTTTCCGTATAGTATGTCGACCACCATGCCCGGAGCGCCCATGAAGATGGAAATGAAAGTAGAAGCAGTCGAGGTCAATGGTGACTTTGACGAAACTGTATTCCAGTAAATAAAACAAAGATGGAGCACCGCAGCCATCCAAGCGAATTTATTGCTGCGGTGCTCCATCTTTATTGCTCACTCTTTGCAATTAGCAAAGCAAAAATTATTATTATGGGACTATTTGATTTCATTCGCGGTGAACTTATTGAGGTCATTGATTGGATTGAAAAAGATAAAGAAACCATTTTATGGAAATTTCCTGACGGAGATGCCAATATTAAGAATGGTGCTAATTTGATTGTTCGGGAATCTCAATTGGCCATGTTCATCGACGAGGGGCGCTTTGCCGATGTATACGAACCGGGTCACTTTGAACTGACCACTCAAAATATGCCATTGCTGACTAGTCTGCGCAACTGGGATCGTGGATTTGATTCCCCCTTCAAATGCGATGTTTACTTTCTCAGCACGCGAACGTTTACCAACTTAAAGTGGGGAACCAGCAATCCCATTATCTTACGGGATCCCGAATTTAAGCAGGTGCGCGTAAAGGCGCATGGAGTTTACTTCATCAAGGTCGTAGATCCAGAGCGATTTTTCACGGAGTTTACCGGAACCCATCGCCAGCTGCGAATTGCGGATGTAGAGGAACGACTTCGAGATATCGTTGCTCCAAAATTTGCGGAAGCGGTAGCGGAGTCCGGCGTTTCTGTTTTGGATATGGTGGCCAATTATACGGAGTTGGGAGAAAAAATTCAACCCATTCTACAAGATGAATTTTCGCCTTTTGGGATCGAACTGACCAAATTCCAGATTAGTAGCACCTCCTTGCCCAAAGAAGTAGAAGAATTCTATGACAAGATGACCAATATGAATATGGTCGATGACATGGATAGATTCACCAAGTTTCAAACTGCTCAAGCTGTTGAAAAAGCCGCAGACAATCCCGGTGGTGGCGCAGGGGAAGGCATTGGCATGGGCATGGGATTTGGTATGGCCAACATGATGATGAATCAGCAACAGAATGCCAATAATCAAGATAATAATAAGGAGGGACTGGTACAGGGAAAAGACGAGATCATGCAAACGCTCAAAGAACTTGGAGAGCTAAAGCAAGCGGGCGTTTTAACCCAGGAAGAGTTTGACGCCAAGAAAAAAGATTTACTCTCCAGACTGTAAGCCCTTTTTATGAATACGGGAGAAAATGTTGCTACCATCGATGCGCTCAATTTGCCCTGTCCATCTTGTGGAGGTCAGTTGTTGTATTCTGCTCGCCACAAGAAAATCAGTTGTGGGCACTGCGGCTACCTGGAAGAAATTGATGATTCCAAAGACAAGGTGGTGGAGCGTTCTTTGGCAGCAGCCCTAGAAACCAGCGAGGAGTTTGTGCCAGAGGAATTGGGTAAAAACGTTTTTGAGTGTGGCAATTGCGGTGCGCGGTTTATGGTCGAATTAGAGCAAGTCAAAGTAAGCTGTGCCTTTTGTGCTTCCAAAAATGTCAATGTAGAAGCCTTCGAACGACAGTTGATTCGGCCCATTGGCATTATTCCATTTTACATCAGTAGGGAAGAGGCATTGCGCCTCTTTCGCGAATGGATCGGTCAGGGCTTGTTTCATCCCAATAAGCTAAAAAAACTTAGCGAAGTTGACGATCTACATGGACTCTACATTCCTTTCTGGACCTATGATGCCCAGGTGTCTGCCGACTGGAGCGGAGAGGCAGGGTATTACTATGATGAAGTAAAAACCGTTCGGGTAAATGGTCAGACACAACAACAAACCGTTCGTAAAATCAGATGGACGCGCCGTTCAGGGCACTTGGACCATTTTTTTGACGATACGCTGGTTGTCGCTTCGGATGGTTTGGAGCAACGCTTCTTGGAAAAGATCTTGCCTTTTCGTTTGGAAGAGGTCGTCAATTTTGATCCTCGTCTACTAATGGGCTGGGAGGCTGAAGTCAGCAATATCGACGTCAATCAGGGCTACCAAATTGCGGAACAAATCATGGATCACAAACTCCGCAACATGTGTTCTGCCCAACTGGGAGGGGATACCCAGCGTTCGCTCAGAGTCACCAGCCAAAAATATGAACAAACCTTCAAACACATCATCCTACCCGTTTGGCTTTGTTCGTATTCCTACAACAATAAAATTTATCATTTCAC
>JBCCSR010001029.1:0-2749 GCA_039199865.1 Bacteroidota bacterium | reverse complement strand
CCATCCAAGTCATCAACCTGCAAAAGAAGCAATCGAACTATTAAATAAAACTATAGTAGAGTATGGAAAAACAGTTAAAATAATTGTAGAAAAAGGAACAAACCCAATCATAAAAAACCGGAAGGCGGATTTTGCCGGAAGGCTTGGCAGCATCAGTGGTGGTGGCGTCAAACTCAACTTGGACTTAGAATGGTTGGGCAAAAAACAAAACATCAAGTTCAATTTTAATTTGAAAAGCCCCGCAAAATCCATTAAAGCACTGGTCGATAAGCTGATGAAAAAATAGGCCTGGTCAAATTTTCTAAATCTTACAAGCGCGTCTTCAATTGCCTGCCCAATGGATTTGAAGACGCGCTTCCATTCCATTTGGAATAAAAACCGTAATTTCAATGCTCACGCCCAAAACGCTACGACATGAAGGACTTGGTTGGATCAGCTCGCTATTGTTTCTCTTTAATTTTAATTCTACTATCCACCTATACAACAATTTATGCACAAAATGATTTAAACACTGCGGATAGCCTCTTAGTCACCGGAAAAAAGCATTTTGAAAATGGTGACTACAAATTAGCCGCTAGTGATTTTGAGCAGACTTTAGCCATCAGAGAACAACTACTCCAGCCCTCCGATCAACCATTGATTGAGGCCTATTTTTATTTGGGAATCGCCAAAGCAAAGTTGGTTTTCTACGAGGAAGCACTCGAACTTTTTGAACAAGCATTGGAGTGGGCAGAACCGACGCTCGGCAAGCAAAACGAATGGGTAGAAAAACTATATCTGGAATTGGTCAACATCCACGAATTGATGTATGCTCCACAAAAAGCCATCAGCATGGCCCAAAAAGCCATCACCCTTTTCGATGAAGTACATGGTGATCCTTACCTTAAAACGGGAACCCTCAATATGATCATTGGAGTCTGCTACACGGATACCGGACAATTTGAGGATGCTGAAAATTACTTACTCCGCGCCTTGACCATTTTTCAAAAAACGGCAAGTCCGGAAAGTTTTGAAATGATTCGCGTTTTTTCCAATCTGGGTAGAGCCTATCGAAAAATGAATGATTTTGATAAAGCCATTGAATATTGCCAAAAGGCTTTACGAACCAACCAGCTTTCCTACGATGACAATCATCCCAGCATGGCAGAGTTTTATTACAATCTGGGAAAAGTATACAGCTGGCGAGGTGATCACGAAGCAGCATTAAAATACATGCTCAAAACCTTGGAATTGGATCGTAAAAATCTGGGAGAAGATCATCCAAGTACGGGGGGCACTTACGGCGAATTAGGAGGTGTTTATGCGGATTTGAAAAGATATGATGAATCCCTTCCTTTGTATTTCAAATCACTGGAGATTATGGAAAAGCGATTGAGCATGACCCATCCCGCAGTCGTAGCTGGATACAACAATATTGCAATGGTATACGAAGAGACAGAGCGCTATGATCAAGCACTTGACTTTTACCGATTGAGTATTGCCAAATACAAAAAAAATCCCAATACCGGCTTTTTAATGTCCGACACCTATCGCAACATGGCTAAGACTTTTTATTACAAAACACAGATGGATTCGGCTTTCTACTATTTGGGCTTGGGAATCGAAAGCATTGCTCTAGATTTTCAACATCAAAGGGGGGCAGATGACAAGTATCCAGAGTTAGATAAAATTCAAGCAAACGTATTTTACATCAAATTTTTGAGATTGCGATCCCAGTTTTTCGAGGAGCAGTTTGCTCAAAACAAAATTTTGACGAAATTAGAACAGGCCTTGGAAGCACTGGAAGTTGCGGTTCGAGTCGTTGAGAAGGTTCGACGCAGTTATGCCTCTGATGGTTCTCGCAATACGCTGAATAAAAATGTTGCCGACATTTTTGCAGATGCCATTCGTTTGTCTTTTGATCTCTACGAAGCGACGGAGGATCCGGAATATTTACTCAAGGCTTTTCGCTTTTCCGAGAAAAGTAAAGCAAGCATTTTGTGGCAACACATGAACAATGACTTTGCTCTGGCCAATGCAGGAATTCCCAAAGAACGGTTGGAAGAGATCGCTCAAATTGGAGCACAAGTCAATGAGGCAAAAGAAGCCATCAGCAATTCTGGGGAGGAACAAAACCAAGCGCAGCAAACGACTTATTTCAATTTAAAATTGACTTATGAAAAGGCCATCAATGATTTGGAACAATACAATCCAAACTATTTTCAGCTCAAATATGCTTCGCCCAAAATTGAACTACACCGCTTGATTGAGAAAATTCCGGATGAGCGTTCCCTCTTAATTGAATATTTTTATGATGATCAAGACTTGTACATTTTTGTCATTTCTAAAAATGGTTTGAAAGGCATTCGTCGAGCCTATTCCCCAAAATTGGCCACTAGTATTCTTGCCTTACGGGAATTCGATGTCCAGCAATACCTCAACGATCAGGGAGAAGACAATCAGACCTACATCGCCCATCTCAATTTGCTCTACGATAATTTGATGGCGCCCATTCAATTGTTTACCAGCAAAAAAGAACGGTTGGTCATCGTTCCTCATGGCGTTTTCAATTATTTGTCTTTCGATCTACTGGCTCCGGCATCAGCAATCGAAGACTATCGGGCACTCCCCTATCTCATCAAAACACATACGATTCAGTACGCTCCCGCTTTGTCCATTTGGGAAAAAGAAACGGTCAAAAAACAGCGCTTTCAACAAGATTTTCTCGGTTTTGCTCCCTTCTCTGGTCAGCAAAAAACCAAGCCTAGTG
>JBCCSR010001028.1:0-2752 GCA_039199865.1 Bacteroidota bacterium | reverse complement strand
TGAATGGGCCATTTTCATCTTTAGGTACGAAGTAGACTTACCTAAATCGGATAATGTAGATCCCGTATCAGCCCATATCCACGTAGGCATTTTAGGCATTGCCAGGGGCAGATTTTTTACTTTTTAGCAAATAGCTTCCAATCCACGCAAACCACATGATTTGACTCAAGCCAAAGATAAGACCAAAGTCTTGCCATCCGGGAATGACCGTTAATATTCCCGCCCCTCCCACAATCAATCCAAGACAATTGAACAATCTCGGAAAAATCCTTGCCTTTAGCCCATAAATGCTGATGAGGAGCACCCAAACGCCACCGACAACTTCTACTCCTCCCCCCAATCCATTTTGAATCGAACCGATTATTTTCCAGGTTGTCAAGGCTGAAGATGGGTCTTTCGCAAATAAATCGTTGACCGTTTCCAAGCCTACATTGTTGATCATTCCGCTGGAAATGACCAATCCCGACCAGATGAATCCGAGGACGGGCGTGACTTGATTCGCGATCAAGGATTCCGTCTTAAACTGTTGATTGATGGCTACAGTTAGGGGTAAGAGTAGCAATCCAAACAGCACATAGATGAGCAAATGCCATATTTGGAAGAGGGCTTTGTTTTCGAGAATGAAACTTAGTTTTTCCAGGTCCGAACTTGTTTCCTCCATGACAGGAGATAGAAACAAAAAAAGAAAAGCCATTCCGATGATGTAAAGTATTGCTTCGAGAATACCTGCTATGCCTCCAACTTTTTGATGCTCCATTTTGAATCCCCTTTTCTCGAAGACGCAGCAAACCGCATTTCGTTACACGCTGTTTCCTTTTTTTTACCTGCTACAAAAAGTCAATGCCAAAAGCAATACCATTGAATAGTCCTGTACCACTTCTTTATGCTAGTTTTCCTTGCACCAATTTCAACCTGACATTGAATAACGAGATACGCCTAAGACGGCAAAAAGGACGAGAAGAAGAATCAAAATCATCATGGAATCTCGGTGGGCAATATGAGCAACCATGGCCGTGATGAGAAACAATCCTACCCCCGCGTACCCCCAATCTTTGACGAAAGTGGGAATATTGGGCAGCAATAAAATAATGACCGCAATAATTTTTAGTCCACCCAACTGTATTCTAAAAAAATCAGGAAATCCTAAATCCCTTACTCCTTCAATGGTACTTTTACTAAAAAAATAAGATTAAGCACTCAACAGTAAAAAGCCCACTATAATCAGAGTGGACGACCAATATGTTGCTTTCATCATAAAACATGTATTTTGACTTGGTGAAGTAATTGGAGCCCCTTAGGATCGCTACCCGTTATTAAGTTACAAAAAGTATTCATTCCAATACTGGATTGGAAATTTTATTCTTTTACAAGCTGCTCCATCCTTTTTAGAGATTGGATACCCCATATTGTCGCCGATCATCAAAGCAGCCCTTGCCAGAACCCGTTAAAAAAACGAGGAATCCAAAACATTATCTTGGAGATCTACCTTTTAGTATTAGGACGATATCCTCGATGTTGGGCAGACCAAGTCCTTTGCCGAACGCGTTTAAATGATGATAAACCATGAGGAAAGGGTAAAGACGACGTTTTTCCATCAAAAACAGTCAAGAATTTAGCTGCTTTCGTCGACTCCTAAAGGGTCAAAAACGTATCTTTATCGCGAGAAAAATGAATTTTTAATATGGAATTTAACGAATTGGATCAGTTGCGAGACGCGGTGAGTGCTTCTCCCAATAACTTGCCTTTGAGAAAACTATATGCCAATGCACTGATCAAACACAAACGCTTTGAAGAAGCGGAAATAGAATATAAAGATGCCCTCAAAATAGGTCCCGACGATCTTCAGCTGAAAATTGGTTTGGCCAATGCTTTTTGTGGTCAGGAAAAAACCTCACTCGGATTGGTCATCATCGAAGAGATTACCGCCAAGCCTACCGCTCCGGCTCAAGCTTGGTTGGTTTATGCTCGGCTCTTGCTGCAAAGTAAAAGTCCGGTAGAAGCTAAAGACGCTTACGAAAAAGCAATGATTATCGATCCCAATCTGGGGGATAGCTTTCTCGAATCAGAAATCAATTTACAAGCTCAGCAAAATAGTGTACCCGAGCCGGAAAAAATCAAATTGGGAGCAGGCCATAACGAAGGAGAAGAAGACAAGGTCTTAGACATTGAACGGCCCAAAATTACATTCGAAGAAGTAGGGGGAATGGATAAAGTGAAAGAAGAGATTCGAATGAAGATCATTCATCCACTCGAACATCCCGAGATTTACAAAGCCTATGGCAAAAAAATTGGGGGAGGCATTTTGATGTACGGCCCTCCTGGCTGTGGTAAAACCCATTTGGCGAAAGCCACGGCGGGACAGGTAAAAGCCAACTTCATTGCCGTCGGCATCAGCGATATTCTGGATTTGTATTTGGGACAAAGTGAGCGCAATCTCCACGCAATTTTTGAAAAAGCACGACAGCTCAAACCCTGTGTACTCTTTTTCGATGAAGTGGATGCTCTGGGAGCCAATCGCACCGATATGCGCCAAAGTGCGGGTCGCCACCTGATCAATCAGTTTCTTGCCGAATTAGATGGTGTAGAATATTCTAACGAGGGAGTGCTGATCTTGGCGGCTACCAACGCACCTTGGCACCTGGATCCTGCTTTTCGTCGCCCCGGACGTTTTGATCGAATCATTTTTGTTCCTCCACCGGATCAGGCCGCTCGCGAAGCGATTTTGGAAATCAAGCTAAAGGACAAACCGACT
>JBCCSR010001027.1:0-2756 GCA_039199865.1 Bacteroidota bacterium | reverse complement strand
TGACATTTTGGAGATTTAATTCCAAGGCTTCAAGCTCAATCTTGAGTTGCTTAATTTGATGGTTCTGTTGCTCTTGTGCTTTTTCAAGTCGGCCTTTTGCTTCAACGGCCTTTTGGCAAGTTTGTATGTTTTGCCGGATCTCTTTGATGCGATCTTGGTAGAGGATTTGGGTTTGTTCTAGTTTTTGTGCTTCATTGAACTTTTGTTTTTCCTCCTCCATTAAATTTTTTCGTGTTTTATTATCGAGGTGGATTTTTATTTGTGGAGCAAGTTGAATTTGCTCTGCTTTTTTCTGCTTGAGTTCTTCAATGCGCGATTTTTGTTGAAGCAATTGTTGATCCAATTCCTCCAAGAGCAAATGATAGTTGTTCAATTCATTTTTGAGTTGACGAAACCGCTGATCTTTTTTCAGTTGCATTTCAAAAACTTCCTTGGCTTGGACGTATTTATCCTGTTGTTTTTGTAGGTTTTTTCCGACTTTCTCTAATTGTAAAAGCTGTGTTTTTAAAATCTTTTTTAGCTGTTTGATTTCTTGCTCAATTCTCTTGACTTCTTCGGTACTTAGCAGCAGTGCTTCCTGTCCTTGAATCTGTTTTTTGATCGAATTGCGATCGTCGCGAATGAGCTGTTGAATCTTGTCTAAATTGTCTAACCCAATCATTTTTCGAATCATCCGCTTCCGTTCTTCTCCCCGGGTATTGGACAGTACTCCTAACTCTTTTTGACCGGAAAAAATGGATCGGGTAAAGGCCTCTTTATCCATTCCGATGGTCTTGGCCACTTCTTCGTTGACGGTAGAAGCACCATTGGCGATCTGTACTTCTTTCTGATCGTAGAGGGCCGCTTGATGCGTTAATTTTTTTCCACGAAAGGACCGCTGTACTCGATATACCTTTTGGTTGACTTCGAAAGTCAATTCGAGCGAAACGGCTTCTTTATCAGCTGCCCAACTGGTCTTGTAGAAGTCTTTATCCGTATTGATCGAACCAAAAAGGCAAAGGAGAATTCCTTCAAAAATGGTGGATTTTCCCGCACCATTTTTTCCAATAATTCCAACTAAGCCCTCCTGAAAATCGAGCTCTAGTGCTTGATATTGCTTAAAATTTTTCAGTTGTAGCGACTTGATAATCATCTCTTTTTGTATTCTCCACTTTCAAATAAATGGAAGTATTCTTGCGCTTTTTTGCTCAACACTTCTTTTCGTTCTTTATTGTCTACTTGACTTTGGATGTATTCGCCGAGGAGTTGATCCGTCCGCTTATTGGATTGTTGCAAACTACCGGGTTCCATATCTCGGTGGGCAAAACTTCTCTTGGTCTGCACGTGAATGGCACCGTTCATCATCTCCATGATCCTCCTTTGCCCCAAGCTGATGGATTGAGTAGATTGAATTCGATGTAAGTAAACACTGACCAATGCTCCTTCGAGAGCATGTTGATGGGCCATTTCCTTAAGTTGTGCTTCGATTGCTTCGATTGTTTTATCTTTACAGTTTTTGATATCAAACCTGAACCAAGGTCGGGCAGGAACGGGATGGAATACCGGAGTGATGGTTTGGCCGGGCAATAAATCAAACAAACAAAATCCTTTCTTTTTTCCAGCCTCTGTATCACTCATCCGTTCGGTTGAACCGCTGTACCAGGCCGTGTTCAATTGTTCTACTTTTTGAAAATTATGCCAATGTCCTAGGGCAACGTAATCAAATCGATTGAGCAATTCCAAACGTTCGGGTGGAAACAACTGCTCTCCAAATTCTTCCATAATAAAGGATTTGCCAATTGAGGTATGCAGCATCAATATGTTTTGCTTGCCCTCCTGTGGCGCAACTTTGTCCATCTCCTGAAGTAAAATTTTCTCATCATTAATATGTGGAAGCCCATGAATCACCAAATCACCAAACTCAAGTGTTTCGTACTGCTGATTAAAAATTGGATAGACGCCTTTAATCGTTTTGAAGGCTTTTAGTATAGGACTGGTGTAAACCGTTTTGGGAGTAGAGTGATTGCCCGCAATGATTACAATGGGTAAGTTGGCCTTGGACAGGCGATTCAACTGTTCCAGCGCAAAGATCATCGGACGGTTGGGAGGAGAGGGGCGATGGAAAAAATCGCCAGAATGTAAAATCAAATCAGGTTTTAGCTCAATGGCTCGGTCAACAACGTAGGTGAAGGCATCATAAAAATCTTGCTCGCGCAAATTGACACCGTTGGTTCCAATTTTATCGAGTTCGTTGTAGCCCAAATGAGTATCTGAAAAGTGTAGTATGGTCAATTTGAAATTGCTTAAGTGATGCGCTAAAATACGAGACTTATTTGGGACGCCAAAACTTACCATTCATTGAAGTGCGATAAAATGGGGTTTTGATTTGTTTGCAAATGTATTGTTTTTTGAAAAGGTGGTTGGCCCCTTTTGAGGGAGGGCCCACCCACTGGAACCGCCGCCGCCGACCATCCAGTGAACTGACCAATAGGCAATGCCTATTTGGCTTTCCGAGCTGTAATTAGTCGCAAAGTACGGGTTGAGTTGAGTCTGTTAGCGCGCAGTAGAAAGCTCTAACTCAATACTTAGACGCAGCACTTCCACAAATTCCATAAATTTCAACACACTTTTTTGCAAAAAAAATGAAAATAAATTTTTTCTCACTGTAAAACATCAATTTACATATTTGAATTAATAAACTCCCAAGTGCGGTATTCAGACCAAGCAAAACGTTGCATCCACAAACTAAAACCAACATGCCCTCCCTTTTTGGGCGT
>JBCCSR010001026.1:0-2760 GCA_039199865.1 Bacteroidota bacterium | reverse complement strand
CGTTTGTGTTGCTTGGCATGCTCCGGATTTCCAACAATTTTAACAGTAAAAAGCAAAAATGGACAATTGCTTTTTGAAAGTATTTAAAAAGATCAAGATAAAAACGACCTGGATTCCTTGGACTTACGATCGGCTGGCCATCAAAAGTGGCTATCGAGCGGGCGTACTTTCTCCAGCTTGGTATCAGTTATTGTTTCATCAGCCGGAGGAAGTGGTGCTGTATTGGATGTCTACTGTCGCGCAATTGTTTCGCAACGAAGATATGGAGGCTTCATCAGCTCATGTGATCGAAGCGGTTCGCTTGGCCAATACTCTGGCTACTTTGCGGAATAGAGCGGTACCCGGGATTGATGAGCTTTGGGAATCGGCAGTGGCTATTTTTTGTGGAGGCCACTCCGCAAAAATGGAATTGATTGCCAAAAAATTGATCATTGGTCAGCGCATTGGTTCCGTTCCTCCTAGCATTCCCAAAATTCCTTTGCAAAAAGATCTGGAAAAAAGCATTTCCTCTTTGCGCTTGGGCAAACTTTGGGAACAAGTTGAACCGGTGCAAAAAGAGCTTGATCTGAGGAAAGACAATCAGGCTTTGATCAGCCAGTTATTGCATCGCATGGATTTGCTACAAATCCCTTGGGGACAAATACGAAAGGTAAGCAAAGGCAGTAGCGCAGGAGCTTTTCACGAAAGGTGGCAGTTAAAATGGATGCCCGATTTTATTTTGCCCATTATTGAAGCTGGAATGTGGGGCAACACGGTTGAAGTGGCCAGTAGCAACAAAGTTCGAGACCAAATTCAAAAGGTGTACGAATTGCCTGCTTTGACCGATTTGATTGAATCCGCATTTAATGCTCGACTCGATGCAGTTTTTCCCGCTTTGATCGAACGCCTTGAGGATGTCTCCGTTTTAACCCAAGACATCACCGAATTAATGGATGCGCTCCCTGCTTTGGTCAATACTTTTCGCTACGGCAGTACCCGTGGCATTGATTTGTCGGCGCTCAACGAAGTCATTCAGCAATTGGTACCCAGGGTTTGCATTGCCCTCCCCAATACTTGTGCAGGGATGGAGGAGGAAGCCGCGCGCGATTTATTTGCTAAAATACAGGCTTTAAATCACGCTTTGGCTTTGATCAATGACGCTGTCCTTTGGCAGAATTGGTTGGATGCCCTGACGGCCATTGCCGAACTGCCTAATGTCAATGGCTTACTGAGAGGAACCTCCACTCGGCTACTTTTTGATCGAGAGCGATTCGACCTCAACCAGGCAGCTACGCGAATGCTTTATGCACTTTCTACGGGTAACGATCGTACGGATGCGGCTTTGTGGCTAGAAGGCTTTTTACACGGTAGTGGTCTGTTGTTGATTCATAATCCACGGTTATGGCACATTTTAGATCAATGGGTTGATGCAATCGATCTGGCTGACCTCAAGTCATTGATTCCACTATTGCGCCGTACATTCTCTGAGTTTAGTCATCCCGAGCGGCAGAAGATGCTGGAAATGGCGCGTCGGGGAGAACTGGTAGAAGCGCAAGAAGCTCAGCTGGCGCAAGTCGCCCCGCAACGAGCGAAGAAAGTACTTCCCACTTTGGCTTTGATTTTGGGAAAGCCCCTCCGATTTGTCAAATAATTTGTAACTTGTTATGGCATCTTCCCTTACGGATGCGTTTTATTGAAAAAACGGATCTCTTCTGATCATCGCTTTGCAGCGATTGTCTTTTCTCCGATTGGTAAAAACATTTGGTAGTGCATTTTTCATTTCCATGCATTGTGTCAATGATGTATGGAGCTTTCAAAACTTAAAAATCATTGCCATGAAATTTCAGTCTATTTTTCTACTATTGTCATTGTGTTTATTTCCCTTGTTTTTATCTGCTCAGCAGCAACGATTTCGGGCGGGCCTGACTCTAGGATGGAACGCTGCTCAACTAGATGGAGACAATCACTTTGGTTACCACAAGTTTGGTTTGGAAGGGGGATTGCGCGGAGCAGCCATCCTTCACGATCGCTTGGACTTAGTCGTAGAATTGTTGTTTAGCCAAAGGGGAAGTAAAGGCAGTGGAGGCAGTTCCAACAATACCGCCAATATCAAAAAGCCAGTAAATATTTCACTGAACTATGCCGAGGCGCCCATCTTGCTGCATTTCAAAGTTGGAGAAAACTGGGATGGCTACTATAGCTTTCATCTGCTTGGTGGACTTTCTTATGGTCGCTTGCTCAATTCTAAAGTCACCGAAACGGTGTTCAATCCCAATAACGAATTGGAGGTGATGTATGGGGAATTGGAAAATGACTTTCAGCGCAATCATCTTTCTGCTATTTTGGGCATTAGCTGGTTGGTACGTCCTCAAATTGCCATTTCTTTACGACATGTATTTGCCTTGACTCCCTTGCATCGGGGAAGAGCTGACCTACCTGGGCGCCCTCGATTACAATCGTATTACTTGAATTTGAGTTTGGGGTATTGGTTTTGAGTTAATGAGGTGGTTGCTGGTCCATTTCTTCCGTATATCCGCACCGTAAAGTCGGGATTATAACAAAAGTTATACCTTGGAGTACAGGGAAAGTATTATTTTAGTCCCCATCCTAAGGCCGAAAAATTTATATTTAATTTTTTCATTAAACCAACTTAGACATGGCGCATAAAAAGGAAATGGCACCAGGCCAAGGCCAAAGCCTTATGGAAGGAGGCTTAGTATTACCCGTTGATGAACTTTTAGAAATTGTAGAGCAACCCAACTGCGTAGGCTTGGCTTTCGG
>JBCCSR010001025.1:0-2766 GCA_039199865.1 Bacteroidota bacterium | reverse complement strand
GCAATGGGTTCGATGTGCCAACCCAGTCCAATAAAATCTTTGTGTTTGGGTAGGTGGCAGTTTTGTAATGCTTCGGATAGCTCACCAACTTCTTGATTGAGATTGACCCGGATGAATTTGAGCATATCATCAACATTTGTCAGTAATGAGCCTGCTCCGGCTAAGACTTTATCGGTCCAGATTTCTGCTTCTTCCCCTTCCTCATCATATCCTTGAGCAAGGTGCTGATCATATGCTGTCGAGCGCGTAATCGTAGTATGGACCATTCCAATTTTCTGTAAGATCTCCTCTTTGATGATTGATTCATAATCTTTGCCATATTGGAGTTCAAAAATGTATCCCAATAGCCCCATTCCCAAGTTGGAATATTCGTATTCTCCAGGGCTTTTATTCTCATCACACAAGACTAAATATTGATGTAAATCATCAACCGTTAAGTCCGAATAAGGATTTTTAAAGTTTGAAATTTTCTCAAGCATTTGATTGGGAAAGGAAGGAAATCCCGAGGTGTGAGTAGCTAAATTCAATAAGGTGGCTTTACATTTTTGATTCAAGTTTACCGTCTTTTCTAGATATGGATGTAGGGAGTCATCAAATTGAAAATCGCCTCTTGCCACTCCAATTTGCAACATGATCGTGGTAAACAATTTACCAATGGAACCCAGCTCGTAAATTGTATTTTGGTCCGCTACTGCTTTGGTCTTTAGGTTTTTAAAGCCAACATTTGTAGTCAGGACTTTCTTGTCTTTGATCAATCCAATTGACAGTCCAATGAGGCCATGATTGTTCAAGGTCTCTTTTGCTCGTTTTGTAATGAATTGTTGAAGTTCCATGTATTTTTCATTTTCATGATGGTCATAGGGATTGCAACAAAAGTATACCCAGACTTAATTGGTATCACTTTAAAATGCTTGCCAGCAAAAATGGCCGATGTTGTTACTCTACTCCCCTTGAGAGGGCTAAAAGGTACTACCGTGTTCTCACGCTTCAATGTTCTATTTATTTCTGACCAATAGTATTATTCCGTAAATAATTAAACCGTAAAATAAGACCACTCCCCCGGTGTTGATATTAAAACTCGCAAAAGTGAGTATTATTCCCAGAATAATAAATCCAATTCCTTTGTAATGCTGACTTTCTTTTTCTTGTTTTTTTTCTTTTTCTAGTTCAACTACCGCTAAAATATCCTCTTCATCAAAGTGAGTATTCTTTACCTTTTGAATGATCTCTTCTTGGTCCTTTCCCTGAGCAAAAAGCTGTTGTACTTTCTTTTTTGATGCTTGCTCAATTTCCGCAATGATTTCATATTGAATGGCTTCAAAAAGATCTGCGTCTACATCCTCAAATTCAGATAGCTTAGCTTCAAGGGAATTTTCTAGCATATAGGATTTTATCTTCGCTTTATGCTCATGTCTCAATTGATTGTCTATCGATTGGTTGATTTTGTCAATGTCCCATTTTTTCAATCCTTGGGCGCTTAAATAGTCTGCAACTTCTGCTCTTGACTTATTGTTCTTGAGGAGTTCAATCGATTGTTCTACGAACTTCACTTTATCTTGATATTTCATTTTTTCCATAGCTGGGTTTTTATTTTTGTTGCTGATTTTTTGTTGGAATCATTTGCTTTTGTTTTAAATATGGCCCGAAGCGGGTAGGTCTCATTTCAGTTGAATAATGTAAACCATATCTCCCGATTTTAATTGATAGCACGTGGAGGTGATGCATTCAAAGATATCATCTACTCCAAATAGAATAAGCAATTTCCCTTGTGAATTAACCACTCCATTACCATTGGCATCTTTCAGGATGTATTTTTTGAAGTGGATAGTTTTCCAGGACACGAGCCAGCAATATATTTACAAAGTAGCACCGTCCTAACTTGAGCTCAGGGTCCTTTTTTCTATTCGGTGACCACAGCAAGCAATCGCTCAGCTCTGTATCGCGACTATGAACAATGCTACATTGTTGCAGACTGGCATACTTCAATATCAATTTTAGCCAATGCTTTTATGCTTTGTACCAACCCAAAACGGATTGATCACCATGCCTCACTCCTACATCACCTTCATGATTGGATCAATTGATCGGTCTTAGCTATCTGTAAGGAGGTCCCGATACCCATCCTACAATTGATTGGCGAACACCGGCTGTAATTGGCGACACTCGATGCATGATGAACGATGGAAAAACGACGATTGTTCCTTTTTCTCTGGGCGCATTGACAATTTTTTGGTTGATCATAAATTGTAGGTCTCCTCCTTCGTATTCATCGGGATCTGACAATTGAATGGTCATACTTAGTTTTCTTGCCGAAATTTCTCCAGCGCCAAAATCCAGGTGCCAATCAAAAAAATCTCCTTTTGAGTATCTAGTAAGTTGTAGTTCTTGATGAAAGCCCAATAAATCGAACCAGTATCTTTCGTTGTTGGTTTTTATCGCTAAAGAACCTAATTTATGATAAATCCAATCATTTTCCGGGGTATTCTCAATAAACATTACGGAGCTCTTTCTCAGTTCATCATTGAATGTACTTTTCCCACTCAAGGTTGCCTTAATGGTTTTCTCATCATCCCAAAATTTTAATATCCTGTTCACCTCATGAGGGAGAAACAATCCTTGATAGTAAATGAACTCAACAAAATTGTGTTTGAGCGGAAGTCCAAAAGAATAATTAATTGCCATATAGCATGAATTTAATCAATGAATGATCGGTATGGTAAAAAGCTACAATATAGCAATTTCACTAAATCTTTTGCTTGATATTAG
>JBCCSR010001024.1:0-2772 GCA_039199865.1 Bacteroidota bacterium | reverse complement strand
GGAACCAACGACATTTGGGGACGCATTGTCACCTATAAATAATCGCTCTAATAATTTCTCTACTTCTTACCTTACTGTCTCCTGATCGTTCCCCTTTGATCAGGGACAGTAATTATTGATGATCTAAAAATTCGTTTATGAACCAAATTAAGCACACGACGCACATTTCAAATGTGCTGGTCATTGGCAGTGGTGGCGCAGGACTCCGGGCCGCTATTGAAGCCAAACTCATGGGAGTTGAAGTAACCGTTCTAGGCAAACGCGCCAAAGAAGACGTCCATACGGTATTGGCGGCAGGAGGCATCAATGCTGCCCTGGGCAATGTTGATCCACAGGACTCTTGGCAACAACACTTTGCCGATACGATGATCGAAGGCTATCATCTCTCGGAAGGACGGATGGTGGAATTAATGGCCAAAGAAGCTCCTGAGCTGGTTCGCGAAATTGATCAGTGGGGAGCTAACTTTGCCAAACTAGAAAATGGAAAGATGGACCAACGCTTTTTTGGTGCTCACTCCTATCGCCGCACTTGCTATTCGGGAGATTACACGGGCCGCTCCATTTTGTTTGCCCTGATTAAAAAAGCAAAGACCTTAAAAATTCCTATCTACGACTCCCAATACGTTACCGAATTATTGGTCAAAGACGGGACTTGCTTTGGCGCGATGTCTTTTAACACCAAAAATGGAGAACGAACGGTTTTCTTGGCCGACTCCGTCATCTTGGCCGCCGGAGGACATACCCGAATTTGGCGCAAGAGTTCTTCCCGACGCAACGAAAATACAGGGGATGGTTTTTACCTGGGCCTCAAAGCAGGCTGCTCCTTGACCGATATGGAAATGGTGCAGTTTCATCCCACTGGCATGGTCATCCCAGAAAATATTGCCGGAACCTTGGTGACCGAAGCCGTTCGGGGAGAAGGAGGGCATCTCGTCAATGGGGAGGGAGAACGCTATATGTCAAAGTACGACGCTCAGCGAATGGAACTATCCACGCGAGATCGGGTAGCCATGGCCAATTATACCGAAATCATTGAGGGGCGGGCCACGCCAAATGGTGGGGTATATCTAGATATCAGTCATAAAAGCAAAGCCTTTATCATCGAGAAGCTCCCCCGTATGTATCGTCAATTCCTAGATACGCTGATGATTGATATTTCCAAAACGCCCATGGAAGTAGCCCCTACTGCCCACTACTCAATGGGAGGCATCCACGTTGACCCCGATACGCATTGGACGGGAATTGAAGGCTTGTATGCTGCTGGTGAGGTTACGGGTGGATTGCATGGCGCCAATCGTTTGGGAGGCAACTCGCTGGCAGAAATATTGATTTTTGGCAAAAGAGCAGGTATGGCTGCGGCCAAACGGTCCTTCGACATGGATCATCACTTTCGTTCAAAAAATGCCATTCGCCAAGCACACGAAAAAATGGATGCTTTGATCAAAGAAGGATCAGAGGTCGCCAGACCACTTCAACGTGCGTTGAGGAATATCATGTGGGAACATTGCGGTGTGGTCCGTCATGGAGAGGCCCTGAGTAAGGGTTTGGAAAAGATTCAGGAACTCAAGGCAGCTCTACCCCATATCGATGTGCGTCCCGACTCTGAGGGATTTGAAGATTTGATGTTGGCCTTCGATTTGGAAGGCTCCATTATGTCGGCAGAGTCTACTTTACTGGGGGCAAAAATGAGGAAAGAAAGTCGTGGTGCTCATCAACGCGAAGACTATCCAGATCTAGATTCTAAGGAAGGGGTCAACTACCGAGTAAAACTGGAGGCCGATGGTCGCTTGATGGTTCAACCACATGCTTTGGCTCCCCTAAACAAGGAGTTAAAAGCGATCGTGGAGCAGACCGATGAAATCACCGATTTTGCGGGCAAGCTACTTGAATAAACACGGGCGCCTCTCCCTCCAACAATTCCCCTCCCGAGCCCCAAATCACCAAATAAAATCCCGGATCTTCGCATTGAGGATCCGGGAACTTTATTGCAAGGAAGCAATTGGGCTTTATTTCTAATTTATTTCCAAATCAATGCCTTAGGCATTGGCAGTTTCTAAACTTGGTACTGCAGGAAAATCAACAGCGATCTGAGTAATATTGTGCAGGTAATTGCTGATGATTTTGGTACCGATCGCCAAGACGACATCCACTAGATGGCTCTCCTCATAACCTGCCGCAAAGAAGGCCTCCTTTGTGTCAGCTGTAGCATTTCCCTGATTTTCAACGATAGAAGCAGAAAGTTTTACCAGAGCGTCTAACTTGGGATCGAAACTAGCGGATCCACCTCGGATTTCCAGAATTTGCTCATCGGTAAATCCATTCATTTTTCCTAAGGCAGTATGTGCAGACAGGCAATAGGTGCAAGCATTGAGCTCACTGGCCACCAAATTGATGACTTCTTGTTCTTTGGCTTTCAAACTTGATTTTCGACCTGAAAAAGTAAGGTAGTCTCCCAACGCAGTATCGTTCTTGGCATAATAGGCATAAAGGTTAGGAACAAAACCCAGTTTTTTCTCCAACTGATCAAATATGGCTTGATTGTTTTCACTAACTTCTGATTTGGTGGGCACATTAAATCTTGACATGGTTTTTTATTTTTTTGTTAAATAATGTTTTTGAATAAATACAATGCAAAGATGCAGTGGAAAGGCAGACCAGGGGTAGTCGGTTTTTCCTCCTTTGTTAACCAAATTTCCCAATTCGTAGTCAGTTGTAGTTTTTTCCTAAAATTTCCCATCCCATAATCCCGTGATGAAAGCGGTTCCAGACTTG
>JBCCSR010001023.1:0-2778 GCA_039199865.1 Bacteroidota bacterium | reverse complement strand
CGACCTGGATGCCATCGGAGTCATCCACCAATTTGATCCAACCTCTACTCGCGAACAAAACATCGCTGATGTTAAAGTTTTTCCAAATCCAGTAAGGTATGGTCAAGAATTTTATCTTGAAATGGCATCGACTTGGACCAACGCATCGTTTCAAATCTTAGATGTGATGGGTAAGGTTGCCTTACAAGGCAGTTGTTCTCCCAATCTCAGCATCCAAAGTCAAGACTTGGGCAAGGGACTTTACTTTTTACGCATCAGGCAAAACAAGCAAGTCATTTCACTGTCTAAAATCGTCATTCAATGAAATCTATCCAACATTTACTTTTCTTAGCGATCCTATTGCTTTTTTCTTGTGGTAAAGAAGAAACGCCGGGGCCCATCGATCCTCCAATGATTGATCCGGAAAATGGGGTGCTCATCAGCAATGAGGGTGGATTTGGATTCAACAATGCTTCGCTCAGTTTTTATCAATTTGACAATCAACAATTGGATCAGCAGTTGTTTGCTACGGTCAATGGTCGACAATTGGGAGATGTACTACAAAGCATTACCTTTCATCGAGACTTGCTTTATTTGGTCGTCAACAATTCCAATAGAATTGAAATAGTGGACCCACAAACATTCGAATTGCAAAACACCATTGATACCTTTAACTCCCCTCGCTATCTGTTGCCCATCGATAATGAAAAAGCTTACGTCAGCGATTTGTACGAAGATGCCGTCTACGTGGTGGATTTGGTCAACAACCGCATTCGCCAGCAGATTGTGATCCAGGGCTGGACCGAAGAAATGGCACTATTTCAAGACCAGGCCTTTGTAACCAATCGAGAGTCAGATTTCGTTTACGTCATCGACACCAATACCGATCAACTGGTAGACAGTATCCAAGTCGGTTTCAACTCTAATAGCATTCTACTGGATAAAAACGATCAGCTTTGGGTCTATTGTAGTGGAGATTCCGATAGCAATCAACTGGGTGGATTATTTCGCATCGATCCGTCGAGCAATTCAGTAACATTCAATTTGCAATTCGATGATTTTGATATCGGTGGTTGGCCCAGAATGGCCTTCAATGGAAATCGAGATACCTTGTATTACCTCAAAGAAGACCTATTCCAATTGCCCATTGACGCAGCTGCCTTGCCTACTACTCCCCTGGTTGTTCAAGAAGATCGCATTTTCTATGCACTTGGTGTTCGGCCCTCTACCGGAACCATTTTCTTGGGAGATGCCATTGACTATCAACAAAGAGGGCGAATGTTGCAATACGATTCCCAAGGTAGGATTTTACTCGATCAGGTGGTTGGAATCATTCCCAATGGATTTTACTTTTACTAGTGTTTTTAGAGACCTAAGAATTTCTTCAACGCCCTTGTGCAAGCTTTTTGATTCAGATACCAAGTGCTGTAGGGCAAGAGGAAAACATCAATTTTGGCCCTTTCCAAACTCATAATTTCATTAAAGGTCAATTGGCTGGCGTATGCTCCGGGAAAACCGAGCAGATCAATTCCAAGCGTCCGGTTTTCCTGAACAATCAATAACTCGAGCCTGGCACCACCAATGGTTCGATCTACAAATACTTTCCCTGCCCCCCACAATTCCAGACTTCGGTGAACTTCGTTTAGAAAGACATCGTAGCTTTGTTTTTCCTCCCATTCGCTGTGTCGTTCAAATTTTGAGTGGAGGTATTTAGACAACAAGCTATCAGCTTTTAACTGATTTGGCTCCATGGATAGATAAACTTCTTGATGGTCTTTCGCTCGGGTAATGCTCACGTTGAATACATCGGGTCTTTCCAAATATCTGACGGCGCCAGGATGGGTCTTTTCGTCAATCGTGAGTGAAAGAAACATTATTCCTCTTTCTTCTCCCTGAAAAGAAAAGGGGGTCCCAATTAAAATTTTATGCTTTGCAATGTGTTTTTGATCGATGGCTTGTCGTACCATTTTCTTGAGCAAAAGCACTTGGTTTCTGAATGGTGAAAGAATCCCAATTGAGCTACAATTGACTTTTTTGATGGGAGCCTCCCGACCAATAATTACTTTGATTGCGGCCACAATCTCTTGGGCTTCTTGCTCATTTTCTCCTTGCTGATTTCGTTCTCCCTCTACTACGACAATTTTTAAATTATCGTCCTTATGCTCTTGTAAATGATCGGTCATTACCTTGAGTTGTCCCGAGTAAAAGGTTTGATTAGAAAAGTGAATGATATCGGGTTTGCTCCTAAAATGCTCCTCCAAAAAAATAACATTTTCTTGATGGACAATGGTCGCGTTGACTTGATCTAAAATACTTCGATTGCGGTAAGCCAAATCTTCTCCACTCAATTGGTACTTGGCTTTGGTCGAGACTTCCTTGTTTTTTGAAATAAAGGATACATGCTTGAGTTGATTCGGATCGCCCACGATGGTCATCGTCTTGGCCCGATAAATCAGGGGAATGGAACTCGCGATATCACACTGGGAGGCTTCATCAATAATGAGCAAATCAAAAAGGCCTGCTTGGAGGGGAACAATGGTCGCTACATCAAGCGATCGGCAAATCCAGATGGGCAAAGCCTTTAAGACCACATTGAAATCCACCGAAGAAAAGATGGCTTTAATCACATTGCCCCGCTCTTCTTGAAACGCTTTTTCGTAGCGCATCAATTCAGGACGGCTCAGTAAAAAAAGTTGATACAAATTATTTTGGTAATCCAGTTTGATCAATCTTCGTTCCCTGAGTTTTAGTCTTTTATCAAGTGCATGCAATTCAAATTTTAATTTCCAAATGGGCTGT
>JBCCSR010001022.1:0-2778 GCA_039199865.1 Bacteroidota bacterium | reverse complement strand
ATTCCATTCCACTTCTTCCATTCAGAAAGCTGGATGGCCCCTTTGTCTTGTAAAATATCAATGTCCCAAATCAAAATTTCGTGAGCATTGTTCCCTAACCAATCTGCAATCTTTTGCAGACTTTCTTTGATTTTCGCCATACCAACTACATTATCTCCATGAATAAAATAGGTGTCAGGAGAATAATTGCCGCCCATAAGTTCAATGTCGATCCCATTGGCCTCGTAAAGGGGAACGATATCCAGTTTCATAAAGCGAATCCCTCCCTTCAATTGATCCTCCATGCTTAAGTATTGATTCAGCGAAGAAGCATCTTCATTGGCAGCATCGTGAAAAATTTCCACCATCAATTTTTTGGCCGCCCAGCCATATACTTCTTCTACGTAGTGTTTGACTTTATAATCGTACACAAAATGATTGATGATGCTGGGCTCTCCATTGTTGGAATAGGAGTTGTGGGTGCCCGGCCAAGTGCTTTGGTACCAAGGTTTGTTCATCATATTCTCGTAATAGATGAAGCCACCATCTCCCTCGAAGGGATAATTGTAGCTAACTTGAGCTTCCGCCAAATAAGCCAAAGTAATTAGGATCATCAGGTTCCATAATTTTCTAAATTGATATCTCGTTCTCATCTAATTAAATATTTTAACGGTGTTCGAAAAAGGTTGATGTCTTTTTGGAAGAGACAGCACTCTCCCGGGCCAAGACCGTGAAGGTCATCGCCAAAATTGAATTCCAATTAAAATGTAGGCTTATACTCGCCGCTTCGTTTTGTTCCCAGTTCACTGACGATTCTCCATCCCCATTTGCGGTCAGCAAGAAGCGTCAGATGGCAAGCTCGGCGGCTCTGTTAATCGATTGTTTTCAAATGTGTCAAAACGGAAATGCTTCATCCGTCACAACATTGTTTGGTAAATGTCGATTGCAATCATAAGGGTAAACCGCTGCCAAATCGACTACCACTACTCGATGGATATTTTTTTTTATTTTTTTCAAAAAAAAATACTTTTGAGATGCACTATCCCAAAAGTATTACGTGTGGTAGCAATTTGTGAGTTATTCTAATAGCCCGGATTTTGCTCTAGCAAACCTTCGCTCGCATCCAAATTTGCTTGCGGAATGGGTAGTAAGCGTCGAAAGGGATCAGAAATGGGTTTATCGGTCCAAGCCTTTTCGTACTCACCGAATCGAATCATATCGGTTCTTCGGAGGTTTTCCCAGTACAATTCGTATCCTCTTTCTCGATAAAGGATATCCAGATCGATTTGGGTTAAGAGACGCGGATGTTGTCGAGCACTTCTTAGGGCATTGACATCTGCTAATGCCACGGCTACATTGCTCTTCCGTAAATTGGCCTCGGCCCGCATCAAATACACATCGGCCAATCGCATCAAGGGGAGGTCGACTCTGGAAAAAAATCGACCATCCGGCGCAATGGGATCAAACTGATACTTGTGCACCCTCACTCCAGTATTGTGGCCATTGTTGCTTTCAAAATCTACCGTGACCGTATGGATGACGCGACTATTGTCTCGCTCAAAATTAAACAAGGGCTCAATCAACAGATCGCCATTGGATGATCTTTTAAAGTCATCTTGTGCTTCGTTCATCACAATCCCAAATTGAGGCCCGACCATCAATCCCCGATTGAGTGTCCAGTCCGACTCGGGAATGGATACGAGTGAGGAGTCTTGAGGAATACTGATTTTTTGAAAACGTGGATCGTCCTGATTGTCTTCCCAAGTCGCATAAAACTCAGGCGTAATGGCCACACCATCGGCTCCCCTACCCTCCAAATGAATCAAACTCCCATGTGCCGCCCGCGACAAACTGACCCAAGATATTCCATTCGCGCCATTTTCATTATCGATGTGATTAATCACAAAGATATGCTCGGGATGATTGTGATTGTCGATATCAAAAATTCGAAAATAATCTTCTCGCTCCAAATCAAAATGACCACTATTGATCAGTTGATCACAGTGTCGAATGACTTCGTCCAGATCGGCATTGGCAAAAGAAAAGGAAGCGGCGTAGCGATCCAAATAAACTGCCTTGTTGAGGTACAGACGGGCGAGTAGCATCTGAGCGGCAGCATTGCTAAAACGTCCAGCATCGACTTCATCTCGAGTTGGTAAATCAGGTAGGGTGGTTTCCAGTTCAGCGACGAGATAGTCGATGGCTGCTTGCCCTTTGAGCACTTCCGACCGATCGTCAAAATCCATTTGCTCTGGTTCTTTTTTCAAAACCAGTCCCCACATATCGAGTAGATAGTAATTGTAAAAGGCCGCCATTGCCCGAGCCTCGGCCTTATAGCGCGTAGCCCAGGGAGAATCAGAATCGGCTAGATGAAAACGCGCTAGGAGAGAGCGAGAAATGCCCGTGGTAAAATTGCCCCAGATATCATCGAGTCGACGGTGATCGGCCGTCCAGGTGAAAAGGTGCGCCTCTGCCCATTGTCCACCATTGTTAAAATCACGGCCACCGCGAATGGGCAAGATGGCTTTATCGGTACTGATTTCCTGAAAAAGAAAGACATCGCGATGGGAATTGAAATTGCTGGAAAGTTTGGCGTAAACGGGGGCCAGGAGATGCTCGGCAGCATCTGCCTCATTGAGCAAATCGGCATTGAGCGCCTCGTCCAGAACTTGCTCTTCAAGAGAAGTACAAGTCGCCAAAAATAAAGCCAACAAAAGCCAGTTGATCTGTTTCATGATTGCAGTTTTAAAACGCAGCTTTTAAGCCGATTAAAAAATTTCGGGAACGCGGATAATTGGT
>JBCCSR010001021.1:0-2784 GCA_039199865.1 Bacteroidota bacterium | reverse complement strand
CACAACAAGGCCATACTCACAAAACCAAAACCAAAACTGGTGAAGGCCTTTTGATGGATGATTGCACCTACCAAGAGGGCGATTGGCGCGATGATCCACCAAGAAAAATATAGCTGTCCCGGAACGGCCAGAAGGATAATCAGGATAAGACCTAAGAAAAATTTTGTCATGTTAAGCCACTTTTTAGCGATTTAAAAATTGATAGTAGACAAAAGGCTATTGTCCAAATACTTGTCGACCGAGAATGCGCTGGTGCTCCTCTTGCTCGTCCTTTAGAAATAGCAATTCATACAGCTCTCCTTTGGCCCATTGATCAATCATATTGTCGTAGTAGGGGCTTCCAGGATTCCCCGATTGCCCACCAGGATAAACCCCGTAAGCTTTCTGATCGGGACCAAAGGCTACGATCATTCGCCAGGAAGGTCCCGCTCCCCAACTGTTGATGGCATTGAGTGCTTGAGCATCGCCACCGACGGCCAATGGTTGGGAATGAAAAGCAGGGATGCGTCCCATATGATAGATTCGACTATTGCGTTGGCGATACCACTCTAGGCTATCCTCTTCCTTAAGTGCTTCAGCCACTTTTTGATTCATCTCCTCAAAAGACAATTGGACAATATCTGCTGCTTGTTCACGCTCTGGGGTAGATTTTTGGTCAAAAAGTTCATGTTCTGGTTGGTCTTTTAGTAAAGCAATGGTTCGCCAATATCTAGGATAGAGCAGTGATAGACTATCTTCATATTGATAAAATTCATCCCAAGTGTTTTTGTAGAAACTTCTAAACCACTCGGTGTACAGCATTGGCGCTTTGGCATCGTGTCGATACTCATAATCCCACTCTTTGAGGATTTCCACATACTGAAGGGCCTCTGGACTCAGTTGCTCACTATTCAGATGGGACAAAAGTAGGGGGAGGGACTCTGCAGCTCTCAATCCATAAACATCATTTTGTAGTGCCCTCATATTATCGACCGTAATGTCGTCCATTTGCGCCAATTTCTGATTGAGGATGCGTCCCCGATAATCTTCGAATCCATCACTGGGGCTATTGTAGTAGTAGGGATACGTTTCGTCGGTAGAACACTGGTTGGCCGAGGCGACAAATGCTCTGCTCGGATTTTTAACGGCGGGGTTGTGCTCAAAGGGAATGAGGCCCTTCCATCCATTACTCTTCTTGTCTCCATCCTGAACGTATCTTCCTTGTTCATGACTTTTTAGCGGTAATCTACCCGATACGGTGATCGCAATGTCTCCCTCTTGACTAGCAAAGACAATGTTTTGAGCGGGGACTACAAAATTATTTACGGCTTTGAGGTAATCCGCATGATTTTTTGCACTATTGAGCTGGTAAAATGTTTTGAGCTCATTGCCAATAGGATCGTGAGCCAACCAGCGCATCGCAAGATCGGTTTTGGCATGTCCATTTTCTTCGTAGACAATGGGGCCCCAAACGGTATACTTAACAGTATCTCGGACTTGGCTTCCATCTTTGAGTAAGTAGGTTTCTATCTTTTTTTCGACGGCTACCTTTTCACCGTCTAGCCAGTACAACTCCTTGTTGTCATCTACCCAGTTGATTTGGTACCAGTCCAATACGTCGTGATGGACGTTGGTCATACCCCAGGCGATATGTTCGTTGAATCCGATGGTAATACCTGGGAAACCGGGCAAACAAACACCGTAGCAATTGAATTCGGGCAGGATGATTTGCAATTCGTACCAAATGGCGGGTAGGGTCAGCATCAAATGTGGGTCATTGCATAAAATCGGGTAGCCAGAGGCGGTTTTCTCGCCTCCTACGGCCCAATTGTTACTCCCGAGATGAGGGGGGACTTTCTCCATGCTGGGGTGTAAAATCAAATCACTGGTGAGTTCTTCTGAAGCGGGGGCATCGATGGGGACGGGCTCAAAGTCCCATTCGACCTCTTTGGGAATGATTGGATCATTGAGTGGATTTCTACCTGGAAACAAGAAGTCAAACAATTCGCGGCCCAGTAAAGCCAAGGAATTGTTACTCTCTAAATCGCTTTCTCGACTGGCGAGGTTCATGGCCATAGATTTGATGAACAGAGCCGATTTTAAGGGGGTCCAGCCTTCGGGTTGGTAGTTGAGTAATTTGAATTCTACTGGATAGTCTTTGGGATGTAGTTGATTGACGTATTGATTGACCCCCGCAGTGTACGCCTCCACAAACTGATATTCTTGGGGCGATTTTTTCCACGACTTTAGGGCATTTTCTGCGGCAAAGACCAAGCCTTTTCTCCTTTGGAGCTGATCTCTTTTTAACAGAGAGGAGCCCATGACTTCGGCCAACCGACCACTAATCGAACGAGTGGCGATATCCATTTGCCATAAACGGTCTTTAGCTAAGAGATAGCCTTGAACAAAGTAGGCGTCCGCCATATTCTGGGCAAAAATGTGGGGCACCATTCGATCGTCAAATACTACTTTGACAGGAGCTTTCAAAGCATCAATTTTGATTTCTTGCTCAATTGGAGCGTCGACCGCTTCTGCATTTTGCCAAAACCCATGGAAAGGACTTAGCAATTGACCAATCGGAGGAACGGGAGCAGCTCCCTCGTAGGAACGATTGAGGGCATAGACAAGACTAACGGTCAGTAGGAGGGCGATGAGGAAACGAATCAATTTCATTGGTGGAGCTGATAGGGTGAAGAATTTGTCTACTCAAGTTAGGAAAAAATGTGAATTCCCAAACAGAATTGAATTTTTAGCCACAAAATAAACATTAGTGACAAAAGTATTTTAGGATCACCATTTTTTTTG
>JBCCSR010001020.1:0-2787 GCA_039199865.1 Bacteroidota bacterium | reverse complement strand
CATCCAAATCAAGAGCGATGGCCGCCTCATTAAAGAACATAAGAGTTTGAACAAAGGCCTGCCCGTTACCAAAAAGGATATTCCCAGAGAAGAACTCGAACAATTTGCCGAATTTGTGATCGCCCAGAATTTTTTTGAGTTTGATCGGATTT
The DNA here is from genome assembly GCA_039199865.1 of Bacteroidota bacterium. Lineage (GTDB taxonomy): Bacteria > Bacteroidota > Bacteroidia > Chitinophagales > Saprospiraceae > JALZUU01. The sequence goes on along the minus strand of JBCCSR010001020.1, from coordinate 2,635 downwards.
ATGATTGTACCGCTGGCGGTTGCCAAAAAAGAAAGCATACCAAACCTACCCCCATTCCACTTCGTCTAGCCATCGCCTACGGCGCTCGGAAAAAAGTAGTGACCATTAGTATCTGGGGTAGAGATAAATACAATATCCAATACGTCGACTATCCACCCGCCCTCGAATCCATCATTGAGGCCATTCAGAGAATGGCTCACCGCATTGATGATGATGCCTAATTCTATCCTTTCTTGACTAACTTTCCCTAAAGATCAATTGTTTAACAGTACCGGGAAAAGACCAATTTTTTAGCATTGCTAATTTGGAAGTGTGAAGTTAAACTAGTTATATTGCGAATAATTAGTGTAGCAACTATTTTGCTCGTCACCTAACTAATATTTAATGAACTCCAAACAACCCAATCCTTACGTCAAGAAGTCGGAGATTTCCGGATTTATCATCGAACGGACTGCCAAGCGGATGAAACAGCGTTTTAAAAGAATGCTCAAAGAGGCAAAAGTCGGAGTGACGGTAGATCAATGGATCATTTTGCAGTTACTGGATCAGCGAGATGGATTGAGTCAGTTTGAAATTGCGAGTGATACCTTCAAAGATGCGCCAACGGTTACGCGCATTATTGATTTACTTTGTAAAAAAGATTTGTGTGAGCGAGTGGCAGATCAGAAAGATCGGCGGAAGTTCAATATCCATTTAACCAAGAAAGGAAAGGAAAAAGTCGTAGAAGTGAAGCCCATCACTAAAGATTTCCGTAAGATTGGTTGGAATGGCTTGAGTGATGAGGACATTAACGAAATGAGTCGAATTTTAAACGTTATTTTCAACAATTTAGCTTAAACCCAGTGCCGAAGTGATCGACCTTACTTTCGGCCCAAACCAAATAAAATCATGCATTATTTTTCCCTTGGCCAAATTCCACCCAAAAGACACACTCAGTTTCGTCAGCCCGATGGTAGCTTGTATCACGAACAACTGTTTTCCACGGAGGGCTTTAGCGATTTGTATGCTACTTTGTACCATTGCCAAGCACCTACTCAAATCGTCCAAGTAGGAGAACCCATATCAGTGGCGCCGAGCACGATTCATGACAAACAGCTCAAGCATCGTAGTTTATTGGGCTTTAAGGTAGCTCCCGAAGATGACTATTTAGAAAGTCGCAAACCTGTTTTGGTCAATAATGATTGTAAGATCATCCTAGCTGCTCCTCGGCAGAGCATGAAAGATTATTTTTATAAAAATGCCGATGCAGACGAGGTGATTTTTATCCACGAAGGAAAAGGAGTGCTGCGCACCATGTATGGCAACCTTCCTTTTGAGTATGGAGATTATTTAGTCGTACCACGCGGGACCATTTATCAGATTGAATTTGCGGACGAGAACAATCGGTTGTTTATTGTTGAGTCGTACAGCCCCATTGTTACGCCCAAGCGTTATCGCAATAATTTTGGACAATTGCTAGAGCATTCTCCATTTTGTGAACGAGATATCCGCAAACCTCAAGACTTGAAAACGCATCGGGAGCAAGGTGATTTTCGATTTTACATCAAAAAACAAGATGTGCTCTATCCCTATCATTATCTGAGTCATCCATTTGATGTTGTCGGTTGGGATGGCTATGTTTATCCTTATGCTTTTTCCATTCACAATTTTGAGCCGATTACTGGAAGAGTGCATCAACCCCCTCCCGTTCACCAGACTTTTTCAGCCCGTAATTTTGTGATTTGTTCTTTCGTTCCCCGCTTATTTGATTATCATCCCTTGGCCATTCCCGCTCCGTACAACCACAGCAATATTGACAGTGATGAAGTACTGTATTATGTAGATGGGGATTTTATGAGTCGTAAAAATGTTGAAAAGGGGATGATCACTTTACATCCAGGGGGGATTCCTCATGGTCCACATCCGGGTACGGTAGAAAAGAGTATTGGAGCCAAAGAAACGCATGAGTTGGCCGTAATGGTAGATACCTTTAAACCATTACTGATGACGGAGCTAGCTGCAAAAATTGAAGATGAAAATTATTATCAAAGCTGGTTGAGTCATTAAGTATCCCTTGCTCAATCGTATGGGGGACCACCAAAAGTACCCTCCACGGAATCAGGTTGTGATGCATCACAACCTGATTTTATTTGGTTTAAATTTTTACCTCCACATCAACAAATTGATTATTGGTTTGTGATCTTGAAGGCTTCGCGTTGATTTTTTTTCTCTTTTCCAACATGGGTTTGGTTTGTTAGTTTTTAGTTAAAAAATAGATCACTCAACCGGTAATATCGTCGATACAACAAGCCTTATCTTGTGATCTTTACCCCTTGTCTTTCACCAATACATGAACGGAATGATCCTGTCTTGGACACAAGAGGCTAATGCGTATTCCCATAATATACTAGATAACATCTATTTGACTCTAAAATGAAATCGAGGTCACATTTTTAGTCCGCTAATGGGAATTTCGCATCAAAATATTTTTTGGGAGAGAGGGAAAGTAAATCGTTTCCGTACTTGGCTTTTATTGGTGCGACGATGCCGACTTTTTTCGCCCTTTTAATTCTTGTCCATAACTGCGTCCGTTGATCAGCGCAGAGATCCAGTCATGCAAAATAAGTTCGCTACTGAGCTTGTAGGTACCGTCTTT
>JBCCSR010001019.1:0-2790 GCA_039199865.1 Bacteroidota bacterium | reverse complement strand
TTTATAAGAAATTCACTATTCACACTTAGTGCAGTTTCCATTTCCACAGCCTGGTTCTTGATGCCTTTTACTTTCCTTTCGATAATCGTCAAATCAATTTCCCTGACTGCTGCATTTGTTTCAAACTCATCAATAATTTCTACTACATCATGATCAATATTAATTGATTTGGAAGCATCAATAATTACTTTTGCTCCATCGGGAATTTGACTCAAAGTGCGCTGGATGCTCGCTTTGTTGATAAAAGTAACATCTTCAGCCAATTCCAATCGGATGATTCCATCTTTGAGGTGCTTGTCCTTCTGGAAGAGGAATGGCTTCTTGTAATTGTTGAACAGAATGTAGAAAATAGCGACAGCTAAACCAATCCCGATACCGGTCAATAGATCTGTCAATACGATTCCGATGATGGTTACCATGAAGGGGACAAAATGAGTTTGTCCTAAACCGTACATCTGCTTGAATAATACTGGCTTGGCCAATTTGTATCCAACCAAAAAGAGAATTGCTGCTAAGCTAGCTAAAGGAATGAGATTTAGTAGAGCGGGTATGGCCATTGCAGAAATTAGAAGGATAATTCCGTGGAATATTGCGGAGGCCTTAGTTCGGCCACCCGACTGGATGTTGGTCGAACTTCTGACAATTACCTGAGTGATGGGCAATCCACCGATCAGACCAGAAATGATGTTGCCTACACCTTGTGCTTTGAGCTCTCGATTGGCGGGTGCTACTCTTTTGAAAGGATCCAATTTATCGGTTGCATCCAAACAAAGTAGTGTTTCCAAACTTGCTACCACTGCAATGGTAATCCCACTGACCCAGACCGCAGCATTGCCAATTTGACTGAAATCAGGTAAAGTAAATTGTTGGAAAAACCCATTGATACTGTCCGGAACTGGAATTGCCACCACTTGTTCAGTGCTCAATGCCAAGGTAGAAAAATTTTGGAAGATCAAATTGAGAGCAATACCGAGACTAACCACAATCAATGGACCCTGTACAATTTGGAAGAGTCTAATCTTTTTCATGAATGGTTGTTCCCACAACACGAGGATGAGCAAAGACAGAACAGTGATGACGACAGCACCAGGACTGAGCGCTTCAAACATATAAAACAGCTCAGAAAAAGTATTGTGGCCGTCTGGCTGTGTGAAAGTCAAACTGCCTTCGTAGTCCCTATCATATCCCACTGCGTGTGGAATCTGTTTGAGGATGATGATGATACCAATCCCGGAAAGCATTCCTTTAATCACTGATGATGGAAAATAGTAACCAATAATACCGGCTCTAGCGAAGCCAAGTGCAAGCTGAAAAACCCCTCCAATGACAACTGCCAATAAGAAAATTTCAAAAGCACCAAGTTCTTGAATGGCGGTTAAGACAATAACTGCGAGCCCTGCTGCAGGTCCACTAACGCCCAGCTGTGAACCACTCAACACCCCTACGACAATCCCACCAATAATTCCTGCAATAATCCCTGAAAATAATGGAGCCCCCGATGCCAAAGCAATACCCAAACATAGGGGCACGGCTACCAAAAATACGACGACCGAGGCGGGCATGTCGTATTTTAAATTTTGAAAAATACCGTTTTTCTCTGGATTCATTTGTGACTTGTTTTTGATCAGACACGAAGCTGGCTTGCCGAACAATGACTGTTCAAATCCAATTTGGTGTTGATTGTGATTGATTATGATTTTTGTACAATGCTAGGGAGGTTGACTGTTTTTAAATAAACCCACTTTCACACGTACACGAAATTAAAGACTTCTAGCGATAATAGCAAAGCTATCAAGGTATAACGCATGACTTGAACAACCTTAAGCTGAACTTGTTCACAAAAATCATTACTTTTGCAGAAAATAGATCAACTATTCTATGGCAATCGGAATAAAAATTAGCCTAAACGAAAGACTTTACTTAAGGGATCCTCAAGATACAACTTTAGGGAAGAAAATAATCAAACAAAGTATTTTATTGATTGATGAGATTGGCTTTGAAGCGTTTAATTTTAAAAAATTGGCCCATGCCATGGGGTCGACGGAAGCATCGGTTTACCGTTATTTTGAAAATAAGCATTTCTTGTTAATTTACTTGGTGTCTTGGTATTGGGAATGGGTGAGTTATTTAATCGACATCAACTTGATGAATATCGAAGACCCTCAACGAAAATTAAGACTGATTATAAAAACCTTTGTTCATGCCTCAATGGACAATCCTTCCATCGGTTACGTCAACGAAAGTGTATTGCATCGCTTGGTGATCGCTGAAGGCACCAAGGCTTACCATACCAAAGGAGTCGACGAAGAAAACAAATACGGTTTTTTTCTCAATTATAAAAAGTTGAGTGAAAAAGTAGCCAAGGTAATTAGTGAAATCAACCCAGATTTTCCCTACCCCCGCACCCTGTCGAGCAATCTCTTCGAAATGGCCAATAATCATATTTATTTTGCCGAGCACCTACCATCGCTGACAGACATAAAAGTACAAGATGGAAATTTTGAACAAGTAGAAATGTTGCTGAAAGACTTTGCCTTTGGTCTCATTTGCAAAGACTACGAATCTTGCTAGATCAGTAGTCTAAATATTTAATAAGCACCGCGAAAAATATAATCTTTCGATTTGGCTGCTCCTCCACGAAGGACTCGGCGGCACGCGGATTGATTTTTTGCTAAGGACTAAGGTTTCTTTTTAAATAAACCTACCGCTTCGCCCAAACATTGTAGCGCCTGATCAAAAGGCTCTTTTTGAGTAGAGGTAATTTCAATGGTACGTTTGATTCCTTTATCA
>JBCCSR010001018.1:0-2792 GCA_039199865.1 Bacteroidota bacterium | reverse complement strand
TTTTATCAGACATCAAAGCAAAGGAATTACCTTGCCCGAAGCCAGATTGTAAAAAGAGTACGAGTAATAGCATTTGTAAGACCGCTTTCATAGGATATAAATTTTAAGTTTAAAGAAACAATTCTTGAATGCATCGAATCACTTATATCGGAACGGTCAACAGCTATTTTTATTTTTTTGGACCTTAGAAATCACTTCAATGAGCCAATTGCACTGAAAGCTGATTAAACACAGCTTGGGCACTGGCAATAGCTCCTTCCATATATCCAGGAAAGGTATTTGCTGTTTCAGCTCCCGCAATAAATAGCTTACCATTCATGTAGGCCTCTTGATATCTTTGGTGTCCATTGTTTTGGTGCGGTAAAACGGGCTGTTGATAGGGGGTGTAAGTATAGGCCTCGTGGCGCCATACCAGCTCTTGATAGTCGATGTATGCATCGACTTTTTTTCCATAATATTTACGCAATTGTTTCAAGAGGAGAGCAAGCCTTTCCTCCTTCGACAAGGAATAATAAGCACCGTTTAAAAATCCTTTTAGCGCGTAGTAGTTGTCCGTTTCATCGGAATGATCATAGAGTTCTGGGATGGGGCCCACATTACTAAAAAGGGTTCCACTTGAGGTCTCCTCCCTCCAGAAGGGCTGGGCAAAACGCAAGCCGATTTTAATGGATTCTCCCATCCAAGTATGGGTTTGATTCATAACCTGACGGAGTGCATCAGGTAATGCTGGATATATCTGAATTTTCGCATTCAACAAATAGGGAGGGAGGGTAGAAATGACAAAGCCCGTCTGAAAAACATGCGTATCGCTGCTGACGTGCAAAGTATCATTGACGGCTTCAATGCGCTTGACCTCTTGTCCAAAATAGAATTGATGGTCCGAAATATTTTCCAGTAAACGATTGATTAAGCGACTGCTTCCCCCTTGGATTCGATAGCTTGGATCAGAATTGGGAGGGAGGGTGACGAGTTTGTGGGGCTGGGTAGAAATGGGCTCATAGATGGCTTTTGAGCCAAGCTTTTGGATAAAGGATGGGATGTTCAATTTTGCTAAAAGCGCATTGATATGTCGATGCTTTTCGCCAAACCAAGTTGCGCCCATTTCAATGGGAGCCTGCTCTTTGTTGTGATGGGTCCATATTCTGCCCCCCGGGCGATTACGGGCTTCGATGATGGTTGTCTTGAGGCCTTTTTCGTTTAATAAGTTGGCCAAGGCCAATCCCGTTAAACCACAGCCAATGATGGTGATGCTCGTATCAATGGTCTTCATTCCGCAATCAATTTATACGTCTTCAATAACAATGAAATTTTTATCCAGAGGGTGCAAATGTAATTTTAAAATTTCAAAGAACTCCCAGCCATATTTGAGAAAGAAAGGAATGAAATTGTCTTTTCTTTCCTGAAGTCCATTGGCGGGAAAAAGTTTTTCTTTGACATTGCGCAATTGGTTGAGACCGACTTCATGTTTTTGCTTCTCTGCCCGAATCAACTTGGTCTCCAGGTGTTCTAAACTTTTTAATTGTTTGGCGTGTTCCGCCATCACTGTTTTTTCTAGGGTCGGATTGACTTGTTTTGCAATCTCTTTGATCTCTTCATAGAGGTGAGTGAATGCTGTTTTTTGTTGGTCAAGTGATAAGGTGGATTCACTTTGATGGGCTACGAATTGTTTGATGAGGGATTCCGTCTCTCCAAACCAATCGGGTAGACCAAATGCAAATTTTTTCATTTTCTTGGCCATGCCCTTATCAATCCAAAGCACAGAGTTTCTCCGAATCAACATGGGGTAATTGACGCCAAAATAATCGAACTGTGCTCTCCTTTCCATCCAATAGGCGAGTTCACCACCGCCACCAATGTAAGCCAGATTGGGCAAGATCGTTTCCTGATAAATGGGTCGCATAACGACATTGGGACTAAATCGCTCGGGATGCTGTTCCACTTCTTCCAGGATTTGCGCTCTTGTAAATTGGAAATCGGTATTTAGAACCTGATATAGGCCATTTTCCTCTACAATTCGCTCGCGGATTTGATCTTTCAAATAAAAGAAATTAATTGCCCTAGCTGTTGCTTGAGGCTTAAAGCCAATGCCACTAATGGCATCATGGGCCTCGTGGATTAGCGCCAGAGAAGGTTGAAGTTCTAATTCCTTTTTGATGGTCTCCACAAATTGTCCTTTGAGCGCGGAATGATTCATATTGACTACGACCAATCCGTCACCTTTAAATAACTGATGGACCAATTGAATACTTGCTTGCGAATAAATGGTATTTTGGGTGTGCGCCGCTTCAACGATGCGATAAATCTCTACTGCGAGGGCTTGCTCTCCTAGGATTTCTTTGAGTTGGCTTAGAACCGTACCCAGAGTATCCGTTTTCATCATACCGACCGAGCCTTTCTCTTCATTTTCCCAAGTTAACGTTTTATTGAACAAGTGGACGTTTTGTATCTCCTCAAAATCGTGATCTTCTCCTCCCGTCACAAAAACGGGAACAAAATGAAATGCAGGATAGGCTTCCTTGAGCTGTTTGGCCAAATTAATGGTAGAGATGATCTTGTAGATATAATAAAGTGGACCAGTAAACAAGCTAGGTTGATGCGCGGTAGTAACCGTGTAGGTTTTTTCATCTGCGAGCGCTGATACATTTTTGTTGACGGCTTCACTTGGAGCAAGTACCGCGTATTGCTCCTGGAGAACCTCTACCAAAACTTGTCGATTGATCGGATCTTTTGCTTTGTCTTCAATCACTTGAGCAAAAGATTCGATTTGAGGGGCGTATTTGTAAAAATCCTTT
>JBCCSR010001017.1:0-2796 GCA_039199865.1 Bacteroidota bacterium | reverse complement strand
TATACTCATCACCAAGAAGCAGTAAAAAATGCTGCGTCTAATCTACCCGTAAAGGCCCCAGAAAAAAGAACGGATGGAATTACCTTTTTCATTTTGCTGATAACAATTAAGTATTAGCGGAATTCTGCTCTGAATTCCACATTAAAGAATTAGTTAAAAAATAAAAATCATGAAAAAAAGTATCTTCTTTTTCATAGCCATCGCTATGTGTTTACTAAGCTGTCTAGAGAGTTTTGGACAATCTACTGGGCCAACAGATCCCCCTCCAGGCGCTCAGCACATTCACATTAGAGTAAAGATAGATCGAGCGCCAAGTCTTGAAGACTGTACCAATGCATCTGTTGACATCCTCGGAAATCTTAACACCTTTGTCCCTATCGATTTTACAGTAGATGACTTAATGAACAGATCAGCCGAGTTTCTGGATGGCATTGCCGAGTGCTTTCAGCATTTGTACTTCGTAGTCTACGAAGTTCAGCCCAGTGGGACCCGAGAGATACTTGGGAGCACACCGCTTCCTGATCCCCAAACCGCATTAAATGGAAGTTATGCATTGCCCAATCCTATCGAGGGAGAAGATTGTGTACTGCAAGTTTATCCAATGGATCTTCCCATTGTTCGATCAAGTGCTTGTTTGATCGGTACCGATATTGGCAATCTTGCCGATCTTGAAATCAACGTATCCTACATTGACACCAATGGTGATTTTCAGCTTTATCTAGGACCAGAATCCAATGTAGCCAACTGTAACATTAGATTCGAAAGCAACTGTGCGGGAGATGATGAAGCCCATAGTCTTTTGATCAGCGATTATCAATTTTGTTGTCCAGAATACGTTACACATGATCCAACTCATCAAGGAGGCGGCAGTGGTGTAAGTCCCATAGGACCACGGGAAAATAATGAAGAAAATTTGTCATCAAGCTATTCATCTCCATTTACGATAGCCGTGAGCAATAATCCATTCCAATCCAGATTGCAACTCAATGTTCAAGGAGCAATGAATGGAGCAACGTTGATCAGTATTTATGATCTGAGTGGTCAACTACATTGGTCCAATCGATATTATTTTACCGCTGAAAAACTGTCTTTGGCTGTAGATTTGGCTGACTTGAGCAAGGGCATGTATATCTTGACCGCCGAAAACGGGGAAACTAGGGTTGCAAGCAAGGTTGTCAAACATTAATGGTCGCAACCGGAGTACTTTGTAATACAATTAACGAATCATTTTACTAGAAACGATCAATGAGGTAGGATGTCTGTGAAAAGCAAAGCACATTACAGATATTCTACCTTTTACTTTATTCCTGAAATCACTTCTAAATCTCTCATCCCACTCAACCAAAGTTAGAATGTACTCGTCTAAATTCATATTCCTACTACTTTTCCTTTACGGTCCAATCAATGGAAATTCCCAAACTCCAAAAGATACAACCAAGGAAGACCTCATCCACAAGGCCTATGATTATGCATTAAAATCAGAAGATTTTTTGCCCAAGACTGGGACAGTTGTTTTCACTATACTTTTCTGGCCAGAGACCTTTTTGAAAAAGCAGATTTTTTCGATGGATACATTGATATGATATCCGGAATAGCGGGAATTTATTACTATCTAGAAAATTATGAAAAAGCAGAACAATACAATCAAGTCGCCATCACGAAAGCATTGGAATTATTGGGCTCCCAAAGCATGTCCTACTGCCATGCCCTCAACACTAAAGGGGTACTTCAAATTACAAAGGGACGTTATCAGGAGGCCATTGAAAATTTCCAAGCTTCTTACAATATTCTAGTGCAGCATGATGTCAACCAAGCCGATAAGGCTACCTCGCTCGCCAATATCGCTGATATCTATCGACGTAGAGGGGATTATCAAGAATCAATCGATTTTTTATTTCAAGCCAATGAGTATTATAAACATTCTGAAAAACATCAAATCGATGTCATTGCTAATTTACTAACAATCGCACAAAACTACCTGACCAGTAAAAAGTATGATCAAGCCATTTCTTTCAGTCAAAGGGTGATCCGATTGATCGAAAGCTCGGAAAAACATCAACTGAGCCCTGTAAGCCTCGCCCATGCTCATTTGAGTATTGCAGAGAGTTATCGAATGCAGGGAGAATTCAAAAAGTGTAGCGTCAATCTCGATCAAATCAAAAACATTGAGGGAAAAATCAACTTGGATACCCAAAGCGAAGTCCAACAAGAATACGGTGCCCTCTTCCTCGCTCAAAAAAACTATCCCAAAGCCTTAGAGGCCTTCCAACAATCCCTCGCCATCAACACCCAACAATACGCCAAATACCAACATCACCCCAAACGAGCAGAAGACCATCAGAATATTGCTGAGTGTTATTTAGCAGAAGGAAAAACGACCAAAGCCATTGCGCAATATCAAAAAGCCTTGCAAGCCTTGGCCTTAGGTTTTGTAGATCATGATCCGCAAAAAAATCCAGCCATTGAAAATATGCTATCGCTCAAAGTTGGTTTCCCCATCCTACAGGGAAAAGCACGTGCCTTGTTTCAACAGTTTCAAAATCAAGATAAAACAATTTATTTACAATACTCATTAGACACTTATCAAGCTCTTGGCAACTTAATTGACAAGGCGCGTACTGGCTTTACCTCCGAAGACAGTAAGTTGTTTTTACTGGCCAACGCACAAAGCGTTTTTGAAGAAGGGATTCAAACGGCTTTGGCCTTATACGAACAAAATCAGGAAACCCGCTTTCTGGAAAAAGCTTTTCATTTTGCGGAAAGCAATAAAGCCATCTTGATGCAGGAATCATTGAT